>NZ_JRMK01000133.1:0-9711 GCF_000972925.1 Mycobacterium sp. UM_Kg1
TGTGTATAAGAGACAGATCGTCGACGGCGATCAGCCGGGCCGCTTCGCGTACCGCGGTCACCTCGGCGTCGTTGGCGCCGGGGTCGCCGGCCCGGCCGCCCAGGGCCGCCCGGTGCAGCACGACGACGCCGCCGGACCGCAGCAACCGCACGGCTTCCAGCACGTAGCCGGGCTGGTCGATCGGGTCGGCGTCGACGAACACCAGGTCGTAGGACTCGTCGGCCAGCCGGGTCAGCACCTCTTGGGCGCGGCCGCTGATGAAGCGGGTCCGGCCCGGCCCGATCCCGGCTTCGCTGAACGCCTGCTTGGCGATGCGCTGATGCTCGGGCTCGATGTCGATGGTGGTCAGCACCCCGTCTTCGCCCATGCCCGACAACAGCCACAGGCCGCTCACCCCGGCGCCGGTGCCGACTTCGACCACCGCCCGGCCGGCGCTGAGTTTGGTCAGCAGACTCAGCAGCGCGCCCACGGCGGCGCTGATCGACCCGACACCGAGCTCGGCGGCCCGATCCCGGGCAGCTGCCAGCACCGCATCCTCGGTCATCGATTCCTCGGCGTGCGACAAGAGTGCCTCGGCGCGACTGCGCGGCGGCTCCGCGGGAGTGTCGTCGGTGCTGGCCATGTCCGCAGCGTAGGACAAAGCGCGGCGGGGGCACGCACCGGCGCCTGCCCGACACGCCCGGGGTTTGGCCCGTGTCCGAACTGTTATCTGGGCGCATAACCGCACGGCGTGACGCATTCGAACACAGGTTCACAGTCGGCGTTCAGACACAGCACAGAGCGGGCATACCGCGATAGGCAACGGTATCGGCATGGAACGAGGTAGGAACCGGCCTCGAGACGCTGGGAATACGCGGGGCCCGTTGCACGTTGATCGCGACAGTGCGCTGCCGTCGCCTGACGGCGGCCCTGATCTGGAGGACGTCGCCATAACCACATTGCTGCCCCCGGTCGCCATGTCGCACCCGACCACCCACTCGGACCGCTACGCCGGCACCGACTGGGTCCAGGGGGCGGAGGTTCCGCAGGGAACCGCGGTGTTCGACGCAACCGGCGATGTGGCGGCGATGCCGTCCTGGGATGAACTGGTGCGCCAGCACGCCGACCGCGTCTACCGGCTGGCCTACCGGCTGTCCGGAAACCAGCACGACGCCGAGGACCTCACCCAGGAGACCTTCATCCGGGTGTTCCGTTCGGTGCACAACTACCAGCCCGGGACTTTCGAAGGCTGGCTGCACCGCATCACCACCAACCTGTTCCTGGATATGGTGCGGCGACGGGGACGCGTCCGGATGGAGGCGTTGCCCGAGGACTACGACCGGGTGCCGGCCGACCAGCCCGACCCCGAGCAGATCTACCACGACGCGCGGCTCGATGCCGACCTGCAGGCAGCGCTGGACTCGCTGGCGCCGGAATTCCGCGCCGCGGTGGTGCTGTGCGACATCGAAGGCCTGTCCTACGAAGAGGTCGGCGCCACCCTCGGGGTGAAGCTGGGCACCGTGCGCAGCCGCATCCACCGGGGCCGCCAGGCGCTGCGCGACTATCTGGCCGCGCGCGCCGGTCAGCGTGACGCCGAGGCGTTCGGCGGCACCGCGGCCCGCTGAGTCCGGCCTGCACCGGCGGGTTTCGGCGTCTGCCGGCGGTATCGCGCTACATTCTTAGAGGGCCTTTATTCGAAGCCCGGCTGAGTATTGGTGGCGCGATCGGGAGGAGTCCGGTGTGACGGACCGCGGAGGTCTCTTCCGTCGCGCGTTCTCCTGGCTACCCGCGCAGTTCGCCTCGCAGAGCGACGCGCCGGTGGGGGCCCCGCGGCAGTTCAGCTCCACCGAACACCTGTGCAGCGAAGCGATCGCCGCCTACGTCGACGGCGAGCTGCGGATGAACGCCCACCTGCGTGCGGCTCACCACCTGTCGCTGTGCCCCGACTGCGCGGCCGAGGTGGAGTACCAGGGCCGGGCGCGTTCCGCCCTGCGCGATTCACACCCGATCCGGATCCCCCCGGCGCTGTTGGGCCTGTTGGCCCAGATCCCCGAGGCCCCGGCCGACCGCCCGCCGGACGAGCCGACCAGGCCGCTGCCCGCCCGGTTCGACGACGGCAAACCCCGAGAACGCCGTAAACGCCGGTAAGGTGGTTCCGGAGCGGCGCCAGCGCCAGGTGACGCTGTGCTCGCGGAGCCTGGAAGCGACCCAGGGGTGGAACCGGAAGAGGATTAGGTGAGCTCCAACAACGAGAACGCCGGCGGCAACCGCTTGGCGCCGCGCCCCGTCTACCGTCCCCCGGTGGACACTGCGTCCAAGAAAGCCTTCGGGCGGCCCGACGGGGTGCGCGGCTCCTTCACGCCCGCGGAGGTACGGCCCAAGAAGTACCGCGAGCAGGGCGAGTTCGTCCCGCGTGACCTGCCGCCGGACCCCGTGCTCAAAGAGGCCTTCGGCCGGCCCTACGGCACCGGCCCGTCGTTGCAGCGTCACCCCGCCGACGCCGGAGCGCTGGGCCGGAACGGCAAACGGGGCTCCGAGGCCACCGAGGACCCGTGGCGCGACCCCGCCGCCGGTGCGGCGCTGGGCGGGCCCGCCGTGGTCCCGCCGGCACCCCGGGCGCCCGGCGACTCCGGGGACCGCCTCGGCGTTCGCGACGTGCTGTTCGGTGAGCGGGTCTCCTACCGTGCGCTGGCCGTTCTCGCCGCGATCGCGCTGGCGATCGGCATGGCCGGCGGCTGGGTCGGACGCACGACCGCCCAGGTCGTCGAGGCCTTCACCACCTCCAAGGTGACGCTGTCGACCAAGGGCAACGCCGAGGAGCCGGCCGGACGGTTCGCCAAGGTCGCCGAAGCCATCGCGAACTCGGTGGTGACCATCGAGTCGGTCAGCGACGATCAGGGCATGCAGGGTTCCGGCGTGGTCATCGACGGCAAGGGCTACATCGTCACCAACAACCACGTCATCTCCGAAGCCGCCAACAATCCCAGCAAGTTCAAGACCACCGTGGTGTTCAACGACGGCAAAGAGGTGCTGGCCAACCTGGTCGGCCGCGACCCCAAGACCGACCTGGCCGTGCTCAAGGTCGACAACGTCGACAACCTGTCGGTGGCCCGGCTCGGCGACTCCGACAAGGTGCGGGTGGGCGACGAGGTGATCGCGGCCGGCGCCCCGTTGGGCCTGCGCAGCACCGTCACCCACGGCATCATCAGCGCCCTGCACCGCCCCGTGCCGCTCTCGGGCGACGACTCCGACACCGACACCGTCATCGATGCGGTCCAGACCGACGCCTCGATCAACCACGGCAACTCCGGTGGTGCGCTGATCGACATGGATGCCCAGCTGGTCGGCATCAACACCGCCGGAAAGTCGTTGTCCGACAGCGCCAGCGGGCTGGGATTCGCGATCCCGGTCAACGAGATGAAGATTGTGGCCGAGGCGCTGATCCGGGACGGCAAGATCGTGCACCCCACGCTGGGGGTCAGCGCTCGCTCGGTGAGCAACGCGATCGCCTCCGGTGCGCAGATCGCCAACGTCAAAGTGGGCAGCGCCGCGGAGAAGGGCGGCATGCTGGAGAACGACGTGGTGGTCAAGATCGGTGACCGCACCGTTGCCGACGCCAACGAATTCGTCGTGGCGGTCCGCAACCTGACCATCGGCAAGGAAGCGCCCGTCGAGGTGGTGCGCGACGGGCGCCATGTGACGTTGACGGTGACCCCCACCCCCGACGGTTAGCGGCCCGGCGTCATGTTCGCCAATGTCGGCTGGGGCGAGATGCTGGTCCTGGTGGTGCTCGGGCTGGTGATTCTGGGGCCCGAGCGGCTCCCCGGAGCCATCCGCTGGACCGCCGGCGCACTGCGCCAGGCCCGCGACTACGTCACCAACGCCACCGAGCAGCTGCGCGATGAGATCGGGCCGGAGTTCGACGACCTGCGGGCACCGCTGAGCGAACTGCAGAAACTGCGCGGCATGACACCGCGCGCCGCACTGACCCGGCATCTGCTCGACGGGGACGATTCGCTGTTCACCGCCGTGGGTGCGCTGGCCGCCGAGCCGCGCCCGGCGCCGCCGACCCCGGCCGTGGTCGCCGAGCCGGGTGCACCGGCGCCCTTCGACACCGACGCCACCTAGGCCTGAAGCGGCTCAGCGGCGATCGCAGGCCGGCTCAGCGGCGGGGGGCCCCGGTGTCCAGGCCCAGCGACATTCCGACCAGCCCGCGCCGGCGCGTGGCCAGCTGATCGGCGATCCGGCGCAGCTCCCGGCCCGCCGGCGAGTCCGGCGACAGCACCACCGGGGAGCCGGAGTCTCCGCCGGTCACCATCTCGCTGTCGATCGGCACCTGGCCCAGCAGGGGCACCTCGCGGCCCATGGCCCGGGTCAGCCGCTCGGCGACCCGCTCGCCGCCGCCCTCGCCGAACAGGTGCATGGTGGTCCCGTCGGGCATGGCCAGCCCGGCCATGTTCTCCACCACCCCGACCACCTGCTGGCGGGTCTGCAGGGCGATGGCCCCGGCCCGCTCGGCGACCTCCGCGGCCGCCTGCTGCGGGGTGGTCACCACCAGGATCTCGGCCGAGGGCACCAGCTGCGCGACCGAGATCGCGATGTCGCCGGTGCCCGGCGGCAGATCCAGCAGCAGCACGTCCAGGTCGCCCCAGTAGACGTCGGCGAGGAACTGCTGCAGGGCCCGGTGCAGCATCGGGCCACGCCACACCACCGGCGTGTTGCCCTGGGTGAACATCGCGATCGAGATCACCTTCACGCCGTAGCCGATCGGCGGCATGATCATCGAGTCGACCTGCGTCGGCAGGGCGGTGACGCCCATCATCCGGGGCACCGAGTGGCCGTAGATGTCGGCGTCGACCACCCCGACCGCCAGACCGCGTTCGGCCAGCGCAACCGCGAGGTTGACGGTGACACTGGACTTGCCCACCCCGCCCTTCCCCGAGGCGATCGCGTAGACCTTGGTCAGCGAACCCGGTTGGGCGAAGGGAATGACCGGCTCGCGAGCGTCGCCGCGCAACTGCTTGCGTAACTCGGCGCGCTGCTCGTCGCTGAAGACGTCCAGGCTGACCGTCACCGGGCCGGTGCCGGGCACGTCGTTGATTGCCGCGGTCACCATGTTGGTGATCTCGGACTTCATCGGACAGCCGGCGATGGTCAGGTAGATCGTGACGTGGACGCTGTGGTCGGCCGCGATCTCGATGCTCTTGACCATGCCCAGATCGGTGATCGGACGCCGGATGTCGGGGTCGAGCACGGTGCCCAACGCTGTGTAGATCGCGTCGTGCAGGGCTGCGGTGTCATCGTGGTTCTCGGGCATCGCAACCGAGTCTAGGGCAGTGCGGGCAGGCGCCGGTCTGCGCTGTCGGTCAGGCCGGCGGCAATGCCTGGGGCCCGCCCGGCGGGGTGCCGGGCAACACCGGAGCCGGCTGTGCCGGGGCCTGGTGATCCGGACCCGGCTGTGCCGGGGCCGGCTGATCCGGCGACTCCGGCGGCAACGGTGCGACCGCATAGGGCGGCATCGGCGCGGGCGCGGCCGGTGGGGCTTCCGGGGGCGCGAACGGGAACGGGGGCAGCCCGTTGGGCGGGGCCGGCGCGGCCGCCGGGGCCGGGGCTGCTGGCGGCTCCAGGCAGATCATCCGGCAGGCCGCCGAGGGACGCGGCAGCTGCTGCTCGGGGGAGTTCATCCACGGTTGCAGCCAGGGCAGGTTGGCCAGCTGCGTCTCCATGCTCGGCTGACCCAGGTCGATCAGCGCGGAGCCCGTGGTGTGGTCGACGTGCGACATGCCGTGCAGGGCCAGCGATTCCGGCCCGAGCCCCTCGGGGTGTTCCAGGTGCTCGAGGTGCAGGTCGGCGATCGGCGGGGCCGGGCCGACGATCGGAGGCAGGTCGACCGGGGCCACCCCGGTGGCGTAGGCCGCCGCCCAGCCCATCACGTTCTCCGCGTAGGCCATCGAATTGTTGTAGCGCAGGATGGCGGTCAGAACCTGCGACTGCTCGCGCAGGTTCAGCCCACCACTGCACAGATACCGGGCGGCCGCCAGTGTCGCATCGTAGATGTTCTGGGGGTCCGCGCGGCCGTCGCCGTCGCCGTCGGCGGCATAGCGCGACCAGGTGCCGGGCAGGAACTGCATCGGTCCCAGGGCCCGGGCGTAGACCACCCGGCCGGGGGCGCTGCTGGCCACGATGATCTCGTTGCCGGGCAGGGTGCCGTCCAGCGCCGGCCCGTAAATCGGCTGCAGCACATTGCCCCGGGCATCGGTGGCCCCGCCGTTGGCGTGGCCGGACTCGATGCGCCCGATCCCGGCGAGCAGGTTCCAGCTGACGCCGCACTCGGGTGCCGCGACCGACATCTGGTGTTCGGCGTTGCGGTAGGCGGCCAATGCGGTCTGGGGGATTCCGAGGGTGCCGGGTGCGTAGACGACGGCCGCCGGCGGCGCCGACGGGGCTCCGGCGGCCACGCGCAGGGCCGCCGGCGGGCGGTGCACCGCGACGACGGCGGGCCCCGACGAGCGCCCGGCCGACGAGGTGTTCACCGACGCTGCCAGTGGGGTGACCGCGGTGTTGCGCAGCGGTAGCGAGGGCGAGGGAGAGCGGGGTGTGGCGCCCACGGCGCCGGCGAACACCAGCGGGGTGATGAACATCAGGCCGAACGCCGGCCGCATGGCCGCGCGCGCGGCGCGGCGCACCTTGGCGCCACGGGACACGCGTTCCCCTGCGTCGCCCCCTTTTAGCACTCGACCGTCCCTAAATTTCGCTGTGGTGATACCGCTCGCGCTTCGTGAACTAGGTCACCATACCGAACGTCGGTCCTGCTGGTGACCGTTATATGGTCCGCGTCCACAGCCGGACCATTCCGGGCGCCGGCTACGGCGCGCCGGGGTCGGGTGCCGGGCGCAGCGCTTCGAGCAGTTCCCGGACCCGCTCGAGTTCGTGGTGCAGGTAGTCGCGGGTGGCCACCTCGCCGACCGCCAACCGCAGCGACGCCAGTTCCCGGGCCAGGTACTCGGTGTCGGCTTTGGTCTGGGCGGCGCGCCGGCGGTCCTCGTCCAGGCTGACCCGGTCGCGGTTCTCCTGCCGGTTCTGGGCCAGCAGGATCAGCGGCGCGGCGTAGGCGGCCTGCGTGGAAAATGCCAGGTTGAGCAGGATGAACGGGTAGGGGTCCCACTGCAGGCGGAGCGCGTAGACGTTCAGCACGATCCAAGCCACCACGATCAGGGTCTGGATGGCCAGGTAGCGCCCGGTGCCGAAGAACCGGGCCACCGACTCGGTGAAGCGGCCCAGCGCGTCGGGATCGAGCTGGAAGCTGGGCAACCGTGAGGTGCGGGGCGTGGAGAGACGCTGCGATGACGAGCGGTCGGTCACGACGGCCTCCCGGCGAGTTTCGGTCCCAGGTCCGGCTCGGGCGTTTCGCGCCAATCGGCGGGCAGCAGGTGATCGAGCACGTCGTCGACCGTCACCGCGCCCAGCAGGTGGTTCTGTTCGTCGAGCACAGGCCCGCAGACCAGGTTGTAGGCCGCGAAGTAGCGGGTCAGCTCGGCCAGCGACACGTCGGGGTTCAGGGCCGGCAGATCAGAGTCGACGAAGCCGCCGATGAGTTCGGCCGGGGGAACCCGCAGCAGTTGCTGCAGTGGGACAGAACCCAGGTAGCGGCCGGTCGGGGTGGCGGTGGGTGCTCGCGTCACGAACACCAGCGACGCCAGCGCCGGGGTCAGGTCGGGATCGCGCACCCGGGCCAGCGCCTCGGCGACCGAGGTGTCGGCGGTCAGCACCACCGGGTTGGAGGTCATCAGGCCGCCCGCGGTGTCGGGGGAGTGCTCCAGCAGGCGGCGCACCGGATTGGAGTCATCGGGGTCCATCCGCGCCAGCAGCGTCTCGGCCTCGGTCGGGTTCATCACGCCGAGCAGGTCCGCGGCGTCGTCGGGGTCCATCTCCTCCAGCACGTCGGCGGCCCGATCGGTGCCCAGCTGGGCGAGCACGACGGCCTGCCGTTCTTCGGGCAACTCCTGCAGGATGTCGGCCAGGCGGGCGTTGTCCAGTGCGTTGAACACCTCGTAGCGGCGCTTGGGCGGCAGCTCGCGGATGGCGTCGGCCACTTCGATCGGCCGCCAGCCCTCGAACTGCGCCAGCAGCTGCGCCACTTCCTGGCCGGGCATCGCCAGCGCCGACGGGGTCAGGCCCTGCACGTTGTGCCAGTCCACGATGTGCCCCGCGGCGCGCCGGCCCAGCCGCCGGGAGTGGCGCACCGCCACCCGCGTCACCAGCCAGTCCCGCGTGCGGCTCTGCTCGATCGCCAAGTCGGTGATCGCGACGTCGACGCCGGCCAGTTCCGGCAGCTCCGGGTCGTTGACGCGGACCTTGGTGTCCAGCACCTGCCCGAGCATCAATGCCTCACCGGGACGCTGGTTGAACTTGCGCAGCGACACGGTTCCGGTGTTGAGGGTGACGGCGTTGGGCTCGATCGAGGCGACTCGCAGAATCGGTACGAATATCCTTCTGCGGGTTGGCAATTCGACAACGAGTCCCAGGACACGGGGCTGCTGGCGAACGATGCTGAGACTGACCACCACATCGCGGACCCGCCCGACGGATTCGCCGAACGGGCCCAGTACCAGCATCCGCGCGAGCCGCGCTGCATAAACCCTGTTGCTCGACGCCATGATTGAAAGGGTAGGAGTATTTAGGTGACCAACGCATATCGCCCCCGCCGTACCTGCCTGTCCGTACCGGGCAGCAGCCAGAAGATGATCGACAAAGCCAAGGGCCTGCCCGCCGACCAGGTCTTTCTCGATCTGGAGGACGCGGTCGCCCCGGCAGCCAAAGGCCAGGCCCGGACCCTGGTGGCCGAAGCACTCACCGAGACGGACTGGACGGCTCCGTTGCTGGGCGTTCGGGTCAACGACTGGACCACACCGTGGACTCATGCCGACCTGATCGAGGTGGTCTCGGCGGTCGGTGCCGCCGGTACCCGGCTGGATGTCGTCGTACTGCCCAAGGTGTCCGATGTCTCGCACGTGCAGGCGCTGGATCTGCTGCTCACCCAGCTGGAGACCGTCCACGGTCTGCCGGTCGGCCAGATCGGCATCGACGCCCAGATCGAGGACGCCCGCGGCCTGACCAACATCAACGCGATTGCCGCAGCGCGCCGGGTGCAGGCATTGGTGCTCGGACCGGCCGACCTGATGGCCAGCCTCAACACCCGGACCCTGGAGGTCGGCGAGCAGCCCGAGGGCTACACCGAGGGCGACGCCTACCACCATGTGCTGATGACGATCCTGGTGGCGGCGCGCGCGCACGGGATCGCCGCCGTAGACGGGCCGTATCTGAAAGTCCGTGACGTCGCGGCATTCCGGCGGGTGGCGGGCCGCTCGGCCGCCCTCGGTTTTGACGGCAAATGGGTGCTGCATCCCGACCAGATCGCAGCGGGCAACGAGATCTTCAGTCCGCGTCAGGCCGAGTACGACCACGCCGAGCTGATTCTGGAGGCCTACGCGTGGCACACCTCGCACGCCGGCGGAGCCCGCGGTGCGGTGATGCTCGGTGACGAGATGCTCGACGAGGCCAGCCGCAAGATGGCGTTGGTGGTGGCGGGCAAGGGCCGCGCGGCCGGGATGCGCCGCGAGGCGCCGCCGTTCACGCCACCGTCGGCCTAGCTGTACTGCCCAGACAGGTTGGTCAACTTTGTGATGGGTGGGACTTTCCCGATCGCTGAGTGTTGCCGGTGGTGATTGTAGG
>NZ_JRMK01000134.1:0-9694 GCF_000972925.1 Mycobacterium sp. UM_Kg1
TCATCAATCTTGCGCAGCGCCTCAGCAACAATCGCCCGACGATCCGGACCCCCCACCGACGCAGCACTCTTCTCGCTCAACTCAACCTCCCCGTGAGCCACGCGAGCAGCTCGTCATCTGTCATACAGACCGAGCAGTCGCATCCAGTCGCTCGAACCCATCCCGCTGATAGATCTCCACACAGCTGGAGCGACGAATCTTGCCGCTGGTGGTGATCGGGATGGCGCCCGGCGGAACCAGGACCAGGTCGCCGCTCACCAAGCCGTGCGCCTTGGACAGCGCGGCGGTCACCTTACGTCGCACCTCGGTCAGCCGATCCAGGATCTCCTCCTCGGATCCGCCCTTGTTCTTCAACTCGGCGATCGTGACGAGCTGCTCAGACTCGCTGTTCGGGATCGAGATGGCCGCGACGCGCCCACCGGTGATCTCCTGGACGGTGGCCTCGATGTCGTCCGGATAGTGGTTGCGCCCATCCACGATCAGCAGGTCCTTGATTCGCCCGACGATGTACAGTTCGCCGTCGGAGATGACGCCGAGGTCACCGGTCATCAGCCAGGGTCCCTGCGGCGTCCCGGGCGACGGGTTGACCAGCTTGCCGCCGAAGGTCGCCTCGGTGGCCTGCTGGTTGTGCCAATAGCCGGCCGCAACGTTGGGGCCGTGCGCCCAGATCTCGCCCACCTTCCCCTCGGGGTTTTCGGTCTGGGTTTCCGGGTCCACGATACGCACGGTGCACGCGCGCGGCACCCCACAGCTGACCAGTTCGACCCCGCCTTCGGCCCCACCCGGCTCGGCCGTGCCGGCCGCCAGCTTGGTGTAGTCGAAGCGCGCGGTCGGCGGCGGGTTGCCGGGAGCGTTGGAGGTGAGGTAGACGCTGGCCTCGGCCAGCCCGTATCCGGGCCGCAGCGCCGCCGGGTTCAGGTCGAACTTGGCGAACCGGTCGACGAACCGGCGCAGCGTCGCGGCGTGAATCCGCTCGGCGCCGAAGCAGAAGGTGTGCACGTTGCCCAGGGTGAGCCCGGCCATGTCCTCGTCCGAGGTCCGCCGCACGGCCAGCTCATAGGCGAAGTTCGGCCCGCCGGTGAAACCGACCGGAGCCTTGGCCAGCTCGTGCATCCACCGGGAGGGCTTGGCCAGAAACGCCATGGGGCTCATGTGCACCGTGTGCACCTGCAGCACCATCGGGTAAATGACGGTGCCGAGCAGGCCCAGGTCGTGGTAGAAGGGCATCCACGACACCACGTTGAGCTCCGGCGGTGCCATGCCGCCGGTCAGCTCGAAGGTGTCCGAAGCCATCTGCACCATGTTCGAGACGGCGTTGGTGTGCGTGACCATGACACCGGCCGGGGTACGAGTCGAGCCGGACGTGTACTGCAGGAACGCGACCTTGGTGTGCGCGGTCGCCGACGGCGCGAACGCCGGCTCGGAGTCCAGGTCCAGGGCGTCGATCTCGATGACCACCGGAGTCTTGCCGGCCAGGCCCTTGATGGAGCTGGCGATGTCGCCGACGGCCGCCGTCGTCGTCAGGATCGCCGACGGCGAGCTGTCGCGCAGGGCCGCCGACACCCGCTCGTCGTGCACGCCGAACATCGGCACCGGCAACGGCACGGCGATCATGCCCGCCTCGAGCGCACCGTAGAACCCGACGATGTACTCCAGGCTCTGCGGGGCCAGGATCGCGACCCGGTCGCCCGGCGACGCGCAGGTCGCGAGCTCGGCGGCGACCACGCGCACCCGGTTGCGCAGCTGGGACCACGTCAGGGTCTCCCGGTAGCCGGCAGGGTCGACGTCGTAGTCGATGAAGGTGTAGGCCGCGGCGTCCGGCTTGTCGCGTTCCAGGTTCGCCAACAGGGTCGGGATGTGCGTTTCATATGCCGACATTGCGTTGTCTTCTCCTTGTGCTGTCAGGTCCGTGACCCTCACCTGCGGAGCGCTTCGCCCCGCACGGTGTCCGAGCTGACGGTTTCGCTGTGCACGGTCCCTGCACAGCGGAGGTATGCAATTGGGTGAGCGACATTCAGGGATGCTTGCCCCGCGAGATCAGACGTTGCGAGCACCCCAAACGGAATTGCTCAGCTGAATACGTCAACCCCAGCGCAGGTCGGTTGCTGGCCGTGCCGAGCCAGGACGGGGGCGGGGACCTCCAGGCGCCGAGATCGCCCGGCAGCCATGGCCGGTGCGGAGGATTCGATCATCGACACGGGTACCCCTTCTGGATGTTGGAACCTTCGCAAGAACTCCTTGGACCCCGACATCCCAGGTGTTTCCCTCCCGCGGAGGCTATCACGGACGCACAGCTGGCAGGCAATTTGTGGCTGCCGAGCAGCGCAGATACAGCAGTCCGCCATAGTAGCGGAGAACTCATTACCGCACCACCGATGTCGCCCGCGACGGCGGCTAATCCAGGACTGCGTGCCGGGCTGAAAAGTCAGCGCTCCAGCAGGCGCGCGAGCTTGTCTTCGATGTCGCCGACCAGTTCGGGCAGGTGATCGTTGAGGTAGAAGTGGTGACCGGGCGCGGAGAACACCCGCGAACTGAACTCCCCGGTGGTGCGCTGCGCCCACGGCCCCACTTTTTCGTCGGTCGCGACGTCGTCTTCGTCACCATGGAAGGCGAAAATGGGGCACGACACTCGTGCCTCCGGCGGGCAGTCGTAGTTCGCGATGGCTTTGAGGCCGCGCAGGGTGGGCAGAATCTTGGCCGCGAACTCCTCGTTCTCCAGGAACTCGGGGTTGACTCCCGTCATCGAGCTCATCGCATCCAGCAGGCCCCGGTCGGACTCGGGGATGTTGTCGTAGCCCGCCCGCCCCGGAGCACCGGCCGCCGAGACGAACAGGGCGGCGATCCGGTGGCCGTCCGTCTCGAACCGGCGCGCGACCTCGAACGCCAGCAGCGCGCCCATGCTGTGCCCGAAGAAGGCCACCGGCCCGTCCGAGGCCGTGGGCGGCGCGACGGTCTTGCAGACCTGGTCGGCGAGGTCTTCGATGCTGGTGAAAGCGCCGAGGTCATGCGTGCCGCCCTTGCCGGGATACTGCACTCCGATCCGTTTGACGTCGGTGGTGAACGCCTTGGAGAAACCCACGTAGTACTGCGGCGATCCGCCGGCGTGCGGGAAGATATAGAGCTTGGGCGTGCGGTCAGTCACGCGCCAACCCTACCGGCGGCCCGCTGTGTCGCCGGGACTCCCCGGGCCCGGACCGGCCCACCCGGGGCAAGGGCCGCTAACCGGTTGCGGCGTCGCGCTGCGCGAACGGCTCCCCCAGCTGCGGCACCGGGGTGTAGCCCTTCCGGCGCGCCTGGGCCGCACCCCGGCGAATCAGCGCCGCGGTGGCCACGAAACCGCCGTGGTCGACGCCGATGAACGGGGTCAGCAGCCGGTTGTGCACGAAACCGATCGCCAGCCCGGACGCCGGGTCGGCCCAGCCCATCGAACCGCCCAGCCCGATGTGGCCGTAGCCGGGCAGCGCCGAACCGAACGGAACCGCGTGATAGCCCAGATGGAACGCCAGCGGGATCACGACCGTGCGGTCCAGCTGCAGGGAGCGCCGGCCGCTCAGGCCGTCCACGATCCGCCGCGACAACAACTGGGTGCCGTCGATCTCGCCGCCGTTGGCCAGTGCGCCGTACAGGCGGGCCAAGCCGCGCGCGGTGGCGACCCCGTTGACGGCGGCGGCTTCGGTGTCCAGCAGCGGGATGTCACCGCGCACCGCGTCCATCACACCGGGGAAATAGATCGCGCCGAAACCCCCGTAGGGCAGCAGCGCGGCGGCCTTGGGCGCCAGGTGGTTCACCACCCGGTTCGGTCGGCTGCGCTGGGGCATGATGATCTCCGCGGCCCGGGTCGGCGCGTCGACCGGCGGACGGCCCAGGTGCAATCCGTCGATTCCCAGCGGCCCGGCGAGCTCGGAGCGGAACAGCTCCCGCATGCTCATACCGGTGACGCCCCGGGCCAGCCCCGACAGCAGCCATCCATAGGTCAGTGCGTGATAGGCGGGCTTTCCGCGTTCGGGCCCCGGGGCCGCCGCGGCCATCCGCGCCTCCATCTCCCGGTGGTCCAGCAGGTCCGCCCTGCTGACCCCGTTGAGGTGGGTCAGCCCGGCCCGGTGCCCCATCAGCTCGCGCACCGTGATCGCGGCCTTACCCCGGGCCGCGAACTCCGGCCAGTACCGGGCGACCGGCATGTCGTAGTCGATGAGGCCGCGGTCGACCAGCCGGTGGATCACCGTCGAGGCCGCGCCTTTGGTGGCCGAGAAGACCATCGCTCCGGTGTCGGCCGACCAGGGAACCCGTCCGCCACGGTCCGCCCAACCGGTCCAGACGTCCACCACCGGCTTACCGTCCAGGTACACAGCCAGTGCGCCGCCGCCGAAGCGTCGGCCGGGGAACGCCGCCGCGAAGGCACGCACGGCCCAGGAGAAGTTCGGGTCGGCCGCGCCGCGTATGTTCGCCGGCAAACCTGCCGCAGAGCCCTGGTAGAACTGTGTCATACCTGGCAATCTACTCCGCCGGAAAGCTGCCATAAGTCGAATTACCGCAACCGACAGATAGATTCGTGTGCGATGCCTAGTCCCAGACCGCCTCGAGGATGCGCTGGGCCGCCAGCGCGGGGGTCAGCTCCCCGCTGAGTACTTGTTGTTCCACTTCAGTCCGCACCTCGCGCACCGCGGGGGCGGACAGCGCGCGTTCGAGCACCGCGTCGCGTACCAGCTGGTGTGTCCACTGGACCTGCTGCGCCCGGCGCCGGGCGTCGAACTCGCCGGCGTCGATCAGCGTCTGCCGGTGCCGCTCCACCGTCTCCCAGAACTCCGCCACCCCGGTGCCCTCGATGGCGCTCATGGTCAGCACCGGCGGTCGCCACAGCGTCTCACGCGGGTAGATGAGCCGGATCGCAGCCGCCAATTCCCGGGCGGCGGCCCGCGCCTCGGTGAGGTGGTGGCCGTCGGCCTTGTTGACCACCACGATGTCGGCGAGTTCCAGGACACCCTTCTTGATGCCCTGCAACTGGTCCCCGGTGCGGGCCAGCGTCAAAAAGACGAAGGTGTCGACCATGTTGGCGACGGTGACCTCGGACTGGCCGACTCCGACGGTCTCGATCAGGATCACGTCGAAACCGGCGGCCTCCAACAGCACCACCGTCTCGCGGGTGGCCTTGGCGACCCCGCCCAGGGTTCCCGACGTCGGTGACGGCCGGATGTAGGCGCGTTCCTGCGCCCCGAGCCGCTGCATGCGGGTTTTGTCCCCGAGGATCGACCCGCCGGTACGCGTCGACGACGGGTCGACCGCCAGCACCGCCACCCGGTGCCCCTGCTCGACGAGGTGCATGCCGAGGGCTTCGATGGTGGTGGACTTACCCACCCCGGGAACACCGGTGATGCCCACTCGACGTGCCCCGCCGGCATCCGGCAGCAGCGCCAAAAGCAGTTCCTGCGCCTGCTGACGGTGGTCGGGCCGGGTCGACTCGACCAGGGTGATGGCCCGGGGAAGCACGGAGCGGTCCCCGGCGCGCACCGCCGCCGCCAGCTCGGCGACGGTGTCGGAGGTGTTGTCGGCCATCTACGCGTGGTCGGCGGCCGGTCCTGCCGGGTCGGTGAGCTCATAGCCCCGCCGGGCCGCGAGCGTGTGCAGCAGGTCCACCGCAGCGTCGGCGATCACCGTGCCGGGCGGGAAGATCGCGGTCGCCCCGGCGGCATAGAGCTCGTCGAAGTCTCCGGGCGGGATGACCCCGCCGACCACGATCATGATGTCGGGCCGGCCCACCTGCGCCAGTGCGTCACGCAACGCCGGCACCAACGTCAGATGGCCGGCGGCCAGCGACGACACCCCGACCACGTGCACGTCGTTGTCGGCGGCCTGGCGTGCCACCTCGTCGGGGGTGGAGAACAGCGCGCCCACGTCGACGTCGAACCCGATGTCGGCGAACGCGGTGGCGATCACCTTCTGGCCACGGTCGTGCCCGTCCTGGCCCATCTTGGCCACCAGGATGCGGGGCCGGCGGCCGTCGGCCTCGGCGAACTTCTCGACCAGGGCGGTTGCGCTTGCGATGTTGCTGCCCTTCCCCACTTCGTCACGGTAGACGCCGGAAATCGTCCGGATCTCGGCCTGGTGGCGACCGTAGACCTTTTCCAGCGCGTCGGAGATCTCTCCGAGTGTCGCCTTGGCCCGGGCGGCGTCGATGGCCAGCGCGAGCAGGTTGTTGCCCAGCCCGTCCGCCCCGGCCGCGCCACTGGCGCCGGCCGCGCGGGTCAACTCGGCCAGCGCGGCCTGGCAGGCCGCCTCGTCGCGTTCGGCGCGCAGCTGCTGCAGCTTGGCCAGCTGTTCAGCACGCACCCGGCTGTTCTCGACCTTGAGCACCTCGATCTCTTGGTCCTCGGCCACCTGGTACTTGTTGACCCCGATCAACGGCTGGCGCCCCGAGTCGATGCGGGCCTGGGTGCGCGCCGCGGCCTCCTCGATACGCAGCTTCGGGATGCCGTCGCTGATGGCCTGCGCCATTCCGCCGTGCGCCTCGACCTCGGCGATGTGGGCCCGGGCCCGCTGGGCCAGCTGATGGGTCAGCCACTCCACGTAGTAGGACCCGCCCCACGGGTCGATCGGCCGGGTGGTGCCCGACTCCTGCTGCAGCAGCAGCTGGGTGTTGCGGGCGATCCGGGCGGAGAAGTCGGTGGGCAGCGCCAACGCCTCGTCGAGGGCGTTGGTGTGCAGCGACTGGGTGTGGCCCTGCGTGGCGGCCATCGCCTCGATGCAGGTTCGGGCGACGTTGTTGAAGACGTCCTGGGCCGTCAGCGACCATCCCGAGGTCTGGGAATGTGTGCGCAGCGACAACGATTTCGCGCTCTTGGGGTCGAAGCGTGCGACCAGTTCGCTCCACAGCAGCCGGCCCGCACGCAGCTTGGCGACCTCCATGAAGAAGTTCATCCCGATGCCCCAGAAGAACGACAGCCGGGGCGCGAACTTGTCGATGTCGAGCCCGGCGTCCAGACCGGCCTTGATGTAGTCAACGCCGTCGGCCAGCGTGTAGGCCAGCTCCAGATCGGCCGTGGCGCCCGCTTCCTGGATGTGATAGCCGGAGATGGAGATCGAGTTGAACTTCGGCATCTTGGCGCTGGTGTAGGCGAAGATGTCGGAGATGATCCGCATCGAGGGCTTCGGCGGGTAGATGTAGGTGTTGCGCACCATGAACTCTTTGAGGATGTCGTTCTGGATGGTGCCGGCCAGTTTCTCCGGCGGGACACCCTGCTCCTCGGCGGCAACCACGTACAGCGCCAGGATCGGCAGCACCGCACCGTTCATGGTCATCGAGACGCTCACCGCGCTCAGGTCGATCCCGTCGAACAGCTGCCGCATGTCCAGAATGGAATCGATTGCCACTCCGGCCATTCCGACGTCACCCTGGACCCGCGGGTGGTCCGAGTCGTAGCCCCGGTGGGTGGCCAGGTCGAAGGCCACCGACAGACCCTTCTGGCCGGCCGCGAGGTTGCGGCGGTAGAAGGCGTTGGAGTCCGCCGCGGTGGAGAATCCGGCGTACTGACGGATGGTCCAGGGCTGGTTGACGTACATCGTCGGGTAGGGCCCGCGCACGAACGGGGCATCGCCGGGGAAGCTGTCCAGCGGGTAGCCCTGCGCGACCGCGGCGGCCCGGTCGGCGGCGGTGTACACCGGCTTGACCGCGATACCCTCCGGGGTGTCCCATTCCAGCTGTTCGGGAGCATAGCCGTGTGCGGCCGCGGCCCCCGCGACGTACTCGGCGACCGCTTCGGCGGTAACCGGGTCGGCGGTGCGCTCGCCGTGCAGGGCGACGTCGGCGAAGCTGCCCAGGGTGTTGTGCGAAGTGCTGGTGGTCATGGCGCTCAGGCCCCCAATCGGGTCAGTAGGTCCGACAACACCGCTACGGCATCGATTTTCATCGTCAGGTAGTCGTCCGGCCGGTTATCCGGGTCGCCCTGGTCTGCCACGGCCTTCGCCGGGCCGGCCAGGTAGACCCGGCCGATGCCGGCGGCTCGCGCCGCCCCGACCACTGCGGCGGCTTCGTCGCCGTAGCGGGCGTCGCTGCCGCACAGCACCGCCACATCCGGCGAGCCGGCCTGCGCCGCGGCCGCGGCCACCTGCTCGGCGCCGACCGTTCCGGGGTTGATCGCCGCGATGCCGCCGGACGCCAGCAGGTTGGTGGCGAAGGTGGTCCGGATGTTGTGTTCGGCCATGGGCCCCAGCGGCAGCAGCAGCACCTGCGGCCGGGCACCGGTGCGCGCCAGGTAGGCGTCGGAGCGGTCGCGCAGCGCCTCGAACTGCGCCGCGTAACGCCGCAGGCCCGCCGGGTCGGCGGTGGCTGCCGCGGCCGGCAACGGCGGCTCGTCGAGGTTGGGGTACTCGTTGACCCCGGTGATGGCGCTGCGCCGGTGGGCGACGTTCTCGGCCCGGGCGGCGGCGACTGCGGCGATCCGCTCGCCGAGGTGCTCGCGGGCGGCCTGGAATCCGCCGAGTGCTGCGTATTTTTCGAGCTCCTGGAACTGCCGCCACGCCTGCTGCGCCAACTGCTCGGTGAGGTCTTCGACGAACCAGGATCCGCCGGCGGGGTCCAGCACCTGGCCCAGGTGCGACTCCTCCAGGAGCAGCAGTTGGGTGTTGCGCGCGATCCGCCGGGAGAACGTCGCCGACGTGCCCGGCTGCCCGCCGGGGATCGCGGTGTCGAACGGCCAGACCAGCACGGTGTCCGCGCCGCCGACGCCGGCGCCGAAGGCGGCCAAGGTGGTGCGCAGCATGTTCACCCAGGGGTCGCGCTGCGTCATCATCGCCAGTGAGGTCTCGGCATGAATCAGGGCGCCACCGGCTTCCGGCGCCCCGGCCACCTCGGCGACCCGCGCCCAAAGCTGTCGCGCCGCACGGATTTTGGCGATGGTGATGAACTGGTCATCGTCGGCGGCGATCCGGAAGCTGATCTGGCGGGCGGCGTCGGCCACCGTCAGGCCGGCTTCGGTGAGCAGACGCAGGTAAGCGACCGCCGCGGCCAGTGCGCCCGCCAGCTCGTCTGCGGCACCGGCGCCCAGGTTGTGCAGGCCGGGACCGTTGACGGCGATGGCCCGCACGCCCTGGCGCTCGGCGCAACGCGTCGCCACCGCGACGATGTCGTCGGTCGACGGCGCCGGGCGCTGCGTCAGCGGCGCGGTCAGCGGATCGGCACCCAGGTCCACCGACAGGTTGGCCCGATCGCCCGGTTCCAGCGCGTCGACCAGGGCCAGCATGCTCTCGGCCGCGGCGGTGTAGTCGCCGGCGCCCGCTCCGTCGAGGAGCACCGGCACCAGGCCCAGGTAGACGTCGTCGAAGACCTGCCGCAGCTCCGCGGCCGGGACGCCCGCCTCGCCGACCCGCAGGACCAGGGCGCTGGCGCCCTCGGTCAGCGCCGTCAGGACTGCGGCGTTGGTGTCGGCGGCAGAACCCGAGCCATGGGGAAAGGCCTCGGCGACCTTCCATCCGGTGTTGACGTCGCGGGTGGGGTCGGCGCCGCGCACGAAGGGCCACTGGCCGGGCAGGGGCTGCTCGGGCAGCGCGTCGAACGAGGTGTAGAGCGGACGGATGGCGAAGCCACCGTCGCCGGCCAGCCCCTCGACGGGGGTGTCCAGCAGCCGTTCGGGCTCACCGCCGGTCTCCGCCTCGATGTCGGCGGCTTCGCGGCGCGTGCTCTTGGCCAGCACCCCGGCAACAG
>NZ_JRMK01000135.1:0-9550 GCF_000972925.1 Mycobacterium sp. UM_Kg1
GCCGGCGGCCAGGAAGTCAATGGCAGCTTCGCCGCCCACGGTGATGGCGGCGACGGTGGCGCGGGTGGCAAGGGCGGCAGCGGCTTTGGTGGCGCCGCGGGCACCGCGGGCAATGTCAACGGCGGCCATGGTGGCGTCGGTGGTGCCGGTGGTAGCGGTGGCCGCGGTGGTGACGGTGACACGGCCGGCGCCGGCGGTAACGCCGGTGCCGGTGGTGCCGGCGGTAATGGTGGCCAAGGCTTCAGTGCCGTGGCCGGCAGCGACGCAGCTGGTGGGGCAGGCGGTAACGCCGGTGCCGGTGGCGCAGGCGGTACCGGTGGTGCCGGGGGTGACTCCAGCGGTGGTGGCGCCGGTGGCGCTGCCGGCGACGGCGCCAGTGGTGGTAACGCCGGTACGGCCGGCGCTGGTGGTGCTGGTGCTGGTGGCGGCGGTGGGAACACCGCGGGGTCTGGTGGCAAGGGTGGCAATGGTGCCGACGGCGGTGCCGCAGGTGCCGTAGGTGCGGCCGGTGCCGGTGGCAGCAATGGCACCGCGGGCAGTGCCGGTGCGGGCAGTGCTGGTGGTGCTGGTGGTGCTGGTGGCGATGGGCAGGGTTTCGCCAGTGACGGTATGACGGGCCAGTCTGGTGGTGCGGGTGGTGCCGGTGGCGCGGCTGCTGACGGTGCCGGCGGTGCTGGTGGGCGCGGTGGTAATGGAGCTACCGGCAAGGCTGGTGCGGTGGCCGGGGATGGCCAGGCCGGCAACACCGGTGGTAACGGTGGTAATGGTGGCGTCGGTGGTGCCGGTGGCACGGGTGCCGGGGCCGGTGACGGCGGCGCTGGCGGTGTCGGCGGTAACGGCGGTGACGGTGGTGCCGGTTCGGCCGGTAATTCCGGTCCCAGTGGTGTCGGCAAGGACGGCGGCAACGGTGGCGACGGCGGCTACAGCGGTGGTGGTGGCCGCGGTGGTGACGCGCTGGGTTCTGGTGATGGTGGCCGCGGTGGTGACTCCGGTAACGGCGGCAACGGCGGCAATGCCGGGGCGGGTTCGAGTGCTACCAATGCCAGTGGTGACGGCGGCAATGGTGGCACCGGTGGGTCCGGCGGCGATGCGTTGTTCGGTGCTGGGCCGGATTTGGGCGCGGCCGGCGCTGGCGGCAAGGCGTTCGGCACCGGCACCGGTGGTGCCGGCGGTAACGGCGGCAACGCCGGGCACAGCGGCAACGGTGGTGACGGTGGCGACGCCACCGGTACGGGCAACGGCGGCAACGGTGGCAGTGCCGGTGGCACCGCGCATCTAGGTGGCGGTATCGGTGGCCGTGGTGGGGACTCGGTGGCCGGTGATGGTGGTGCCGGCGGCAACGGCGGCAACGGCGGTGACAGTGGCTCGGTGGCCGGCAACGGCGGCAATGCAGGGCCTGACGGCGGTAACGGCGGCAATGGTGGTTGGGGTGGCCTCGGTGGTTGGGGCGGCACCGGTGGTGTTGGCGGGAATGCGTTGGGTGCCAACGGGAATGGCGGTGCCGGCGGTGCCGGCGGCAACGGTGGTAACGCGTTGGCCACCGGCGGTGCCGGTGGTGATGCCACGCTCGGCGGAAACGGCGGCAATGGTGGCGGCGGCGGCTGGGGCGGTGTGGGCCGTGAGGGCGGCGCCGGCGGTAAAGCTGCCGGTTCGGGTACCGGTGGCGCTGGGGGTGCCGGTGGTGATGGCGGCCTGAACTCCGACGCCGGTAACGGTGGTGCCGGTGGTGACGGGTCGGGCGGTCAGGCGGCCGGTAACGGCGGCAATGGTGGTGCCGGCGCTGGTGGTTACGGCACGTTCGTCGAGCCGTTCCAGTTCGGTCAGGGCGGCAACGGTGGCGCCGGCGGCACATCGGTCAGCGGTACCGGCGGTGCTGGTGGTGTCGGCGGCGTGGGCTCGTCGGGCAGTCATGGCGGTTTGGCGGGCGCGGGCGGCCGGGGCCTCGACGGTGGTAGCGATGGCGGCAACGGCGGCAAGGGCGGTGCCGGCGGTAACGGTGCCCATGGTGGCAACGGTGGCAATGGTGGTGCCGGTGTCACTGCGGGCGCCAACGGTTCCGGCGGTGCTGGTGGTAACGGCGGCAACGGCGGTAAGCCCGGTGATGGCGGCGACGGCGCCAACGGCGACGCCGCCCATCCCGACGGCGGTGACGGTGGTGCCGGCGGCACTGTGGGTGCTGCGGGCAGCGGTGACAGGGGTGGGAACGCGGGTACCGGTGGCCTAGCCGGGACGGGCAGTCACGGGACTGACGGTGTCGCCGGCAGTGCGCCTACGGGTCTGGCCGGCCATGGCGGTAACGGCGGCAATGGCTACGACGCGGCATCGGATCTGACTGCGGCGGCGGGCACCAGCGGCGGTAACGGCGGTGCGGGCGGTGCCGGCAGTGCGATCGGCAACGGCGGCAATGGCGGCAACGGTGGCAGTGGTGTGGCCGGCAAAGCCGGTGATGGTGGCCTCAACCCGGGTGATTCGGGTCAGAACGGTCAGGGCGGTGGCCAGGGCGGTAACGGTGGTGCTGGTGGTGCCAGTGGCAGCGTGGCTGGTAATGCCGGTTCTGGTGGCAACGCCGGTAGCGGTGCCAACGGTGGTGCGGGTGGTGCTGGTGCCACCGGCGCTGACGGGCAGTCCGGATTGGGCCTGGGTGCTGGTCAGGTCGGCGGTAAGGGCGGCGACGGCGGTGCCGGCGGTGCCGGTGGGGTCGGTGGTGCGGCGGGTGCGCTGCTCAACGGCAGCGGTACCGCGGGCAGTCAGGGCAACGGTGGTAACGGTGGTGACGGTGGGGATGCCGGCACTGCCGGTGACGGTGGCAACGGTGCCGCCGGGGTAGCTGGTGTGGCCGGTTCCGGTGGGGCGTTGGGTGCCGGTGGCGATGGCGGCCAAGGCGGTGATGGCGGTGCGGTCGGCGTCAAGGGCTCCGGTGGCAGTGGCCGGACTCCCGGTAGTGATGGCGCCAACGGAGTTTTGCCGAGCGGGGCTCATGGCAATGGTGGTAACGGTGGTGCCGGCTATGACGCGGCGTCGGATGGGGCTGCGGCGGCGGGTGCCTCGGGCGGTGCCGGCGGCCGGGGTGGCGATGGTGGCAACGCCGGTAATGGCGGTGACGGTGGTGCCGGAGGTAGTGGGTCTGCCGGTGCTGACGGTGCCGCGGGCACGGTTGGATCGGCGGGTGTCGGCGGCGGTAAGGGTGGCGACGGCACTGTCGGCGGCAACGGCGGCCGGGGCGGGGCGGGCGGTAACGGTGGCCTGCTGAGCGTCAACACTGCGGGCAATGGCGGCGCGGGCGGTAACGCCGGTGCTGGCGGCAGCGGTGGGACTGGCGGTGCCGGTTACAGCGGCATCCTCGCCGGTGAGGACGGCACGCGTGGCGGTGACGGTGGTAACGGCGCCAACGCCGGAACGGCCGGGGCCGGTGGGGACGCCGGCACCGCGCAGGGCGGGGCTGTGGTCGGCGTCAACGGCAGCGGTGGTAACGGCGCCAACGGTGGCAACGCCGGTACCCCGGGCGACGGTGGTAACGGCGCCAACGGCGACGCCACCACTCCCGAGGGCGGCGACGGCGGCGCCGGCGGTAATCCCGGTGCGGTCGGAGCGGGTTCGCTGGGCGGCGGCGCCGGTACCACGGCCGGCGGGGCCGGTAGCGCCGGTAGTGATGGTGCCAACGGAGTTTTGCCGAGCGGGGCTCATGGCAATGGTGGTAACGGCGGCAACGGCTACGACGCAGCCAAGGACCCGGGAGCGGCACCGGGTGCCGACGGCGGCAAGGGCGGCAAGGGCGGTGACGGCGGAGCGATCGGCAACGGCGGCAAGGGCGGCGCCGGCGGTGACGGCGCTGTCGGCAGCACCGGTAACCCCGCGCCGGCCGGCCAGGCACCGAACGGTACGAGCTACCCGTGGAGCGGCAACACCGGCATCAACACAACGCCGAATGTCCAGGGCGCATCCGGCGGCGCCGGCACCACCGCCGCAGTGGCGGGCCAGCAGGGTGGCGACGGCGGCAGCGGCCAGAAGACCGATCTCGGCAGCGGTACAAACAACAACAAGGCGTGGGGTGGCAACGGCGGCAAGGGCGGCGACGGCGGCATCGGCGCGAACGGCGGCGACGGCGGCCACGGCGGCGGCGCCACCAAGGGCGCCGGCGGTGCTCTTGGTGCCAACAGCACCGGCGGCAACGGCGGCGGTGGCGGTGCCGGCGGGCACGGACAGCACGGCGGGCAGGGCGGTGCCGGCGGGGAAGGCGGTGCCGGCGGCGCCGGCGGCTCGATCTCCGGCGTCAGCGGTGACGGTGGTGCCGGTGGTAAGGGCGCCGATGGCGGTGCCGGTGCCACCGGTGGTGAGGGCGGCGACGGCGGTGACGGCGGCGCAGCCCGGATCGCCACCGCTGGGTTCAACAACCAGTCGATCATCGGCGGCAATGGTGGTGCCGGCGGCACCGGAGGTGTCGGAGGCAATGGTGGTGCTGGCGGCAGTGGCGGCGCCGGTGGTGCTGCCGGGGCCGTGGGTGGTAGCGGCCTGGCCGGCACCGCCGGTGCGGGCGGCGACGGTGGCAACGGCGGGGCTGCCGGCAAGGGCGGCACCGGCGGTGACGGGGGCGACGGCGGGGACGCCAGCTACAACACCGGCGGGGGCGCGATCCGAACCCCGGGCACAGGTGGCGCCGCCGGCAGTGGCGGTACGGCCGGCTCGGCCGGTTCCGGTGGATCCGGCGGCGCCGGCGGCCAGAACGCCGACGGCTCACATGCCGCATCCGGCGACAGCGGCGGCGCAGGCGCGTCAGCGTCCAAGGGTGGCAACGGCGCCGTGGGGGCTAACGGCACCACGGCCAACAACAACGTTCCGTGATCGAAATCGCCGTGCGCCAGAACCGGTGCGGTACCGGCAGCTCCGGACGACGGTCTCGGCGGCACCACCCGGCTCGTGCCCGCTGGTCGGTGGCTACACAGCCTCCAATCTGACTGGAACCTGTGCACGGCCGGGAGGGGCAGGTGAAAGCCGCTCCGGTCTCATGCCGGGGCGGCTTTCGCTTGATCGGTGCCACCGGCGCCAGCCCCAACCCGGTTGGCCCGGCCTCCTAGACCACCCGCAGGCCGGGCCGGTGGTTCCCGGGCGCGCAACGCGGGCCAAGGCGGTGCGGCTGGAGGCGACGGGGTGTGACGGCAGCGATGCGATGCCGGGGCAACTGTGTGATCCTGCTGACAGGAGTCGTCCAGCCACCGCACAGCCATCGGCGAGCAAACTATGGCGTCTTCTTCTGAAGCAGTCGCCCAAGCCGCCCGGACCAGCGGCAAGGGTTCAGCGCGGGGGTGGACGTTCAGTTAATAGCCAAAATCTCGCCGCATCACCGTCTACCGGCGGTGACAGCAGTGTCGCCCATTAACTGACGGTGGCGAAAGGCTACGGGCATCGCCGTTCCCGCTGCGGGCTGAGGCCGTCCGTATCGACCACGTTGTCGGTCGTCGAATTCGCGAATAAGCAAACTTGAGAATGGCGAAAGTATGCCGAACTGTATAGCGAATCCAGCAAACAAACCATTCTTGCTAAGAAACATTGGCTTTCTTTAGCTAAATCTTGATCGCCGCACCTGCAGTCAAACCCGCAGCTCACAGACCAAAGAGGTCCACCTTGGCGGAAAAATTGAGCATTATGACCAAAAAGGTTGACTGCCCGCCACGCGCTACTACCCTTCTTAGCCAAACAAGTCTTTGCCAACGCTTATGCAAACTTAAGGGGTCCGTGTCGTGGCTGGTGACCGTCGCAGTGGTGTTCGTCGTCGTAGTAGTCGGGTGGTGGGTGCGGGTTCGGTGGTGGGGGCGTTTTTGGCGTTTGGGGTGGCGCCGTTGAGTCCGGTTCCGGCGGGGGCGGATTTTGAGGATGTGTTGGCGGAGTTGTTGGGGGATCAGCTGGGGGCGGCGGTTGCGGATTTGGGTGTTGATTGGGGGGATGCCGCGGCGTGGGGTGTGGTGTTTGATGCGGCGAGTTGGGATGGGGTTTTTGATTCCTGGGCGGATGCGGGTACCTGGGATGGGGTGTGGGATGCGGTTCTGGCGGATCTGAATCTCAGTGCGGTGGGGGCGTTCGACTTTGGTCTGCCGGGGTCGGCGGCGTCGTCGTTTGACTGGTCTGAGATCAATTGGTTGATGCCGTTCGGTAACGGTGCTGATGGCACGGCGGACAACCCTGACGGCGGTGCCGGTGGCTGGATTTATGGCAATGGTGGCGCGGGTTGGGATGCGGACGGCACCGGTGTCAGTGATGACGGTGGTGCTGGTGGTCAGGGTGGTTTGTTCGGCGGCAATGGTGGCGATGGTGGGGATGGTTGGGGGTCGGGTGATGGTGGCGATGGTGGCGCCGCGGGCCTGTTTGCGTGGTTTAGTCGGGGTGGCGATGGTGGTGATGGTGGGGATGCGGTAACCGCTGGTGGTGGCGGTGGTGCCGGTGGTGTCGGTGGTGATGCGGCGCTGTGGGGGTTGTTCAGCACGGCTGGTGCCGGCGGTAATGGTGGTGATGGTGTCGCCGGGCTCGCGGGTGTGAATGCGGGGTTGCTGGGTGCTGCCGGTGGTGATGGTCAAAACGGTGGTGCCGGCGGCAATGGTGGTGCCGGTGGTCGGGGTTCGCTGCTGTTCGGCACGGGCGGTTCGGGTGGTTCGGGCGGTTCGGGTGCTGCTGGTGGTGCTGGTGGTGATGGCGCTGATGGTGCCGATGGCACGGCTGAGCATGTGGATGCGATCAGTGGCGGCAATGGTGGCGCGGGTGGCAATGGTGGTGCTGCCGGTGCTGCGGGTGCTGGTGGTGCTGGGGGTTGGTTTGCCAGTGCGGGTGCTGCGGGTGTGGCCGGTGAGCAAGGTGATGGGGCTGCGGGTGGCAATGGTGGTTCCGGTGGTGATGGTGCTGATGGCGCCAACGGTGCTGATGGCACCGCGGAGCATGTTGATGGGTTTGCGGGTCAGGCCGGTGGGGCCGGCGGTAACGCCGGTCTAGGTGGTGTTGGTGGGCAGGGCGCTTCGGGTCAGGCCGCCAGCGGTACTGGTGGTGTGGCCGGCAGTGGTGGTCGTGGCGGCGATGGTGGTGCGGGTTTTGTCGGGGCCGATGGCACGGCGGGTTCGCTTGATGGTGGTCGTGGCGGCAATGGTGGTGCCGGTGGTGCTGGTGGCCTGGGTGGTTTGCAGGCCGATGGCATCACGCGTGCGGTGACCGGTGATGGTGGCGATGGTGGGGCCGGTGCTCGGGGTGGGGATGGTTTTGACGCGCGGTCGCAGGGCGCGGCGGCGGGCACTTCGGGTGGCAATGGTGGCGCCGGCGGTAATGGTGGTGTGGGTGGTGTCGGTGCCACGGCGGGCGCTCATGGTGTGGGTGGTGTGGGCGGTAACGGTGGTTGGGGTGCTCACGGCGCTGCCGGGGCGATCGGTGTCGCGGGTACGGCGTCGACGTTGCATGGTGGGGCCGGCGGTAACGGTGGCGATGGTGGTGATGCCGGGATCGGTGGTGCCGGTGGTAGTTCCGGTGGGGGCACTTACGCGGCCTCGGGTGTTTCGGGTCAGGCCGGTAAGGGCGGCGATGGTGGGGTCGGCGGTCACGGGTATGACGCGGCGGCTGATCCTGGTGCGTTGACGGGCACGGCCGGCGGTAACGGTGGTGTCGGTGGTAATGCCGGGTTGGGTGGTCTGCAGGCCGATGGGTCGCGGGCGACTGCGGGCAACGCCGGTGTTGGTGGCGATGGTGGCGACGGTAAGCACGGTGCTGCCGGGGTCGCTGGGGATGCGGACAATGTGGACGGCACGGCGGGTCAGGCCGGTGGCCGGGGCGGTAACGGCGGTGAGGGTGGTCTGGCGGCCGATGGTGTGACGCGGGCTGCGGCGGGTGCTGGTGGTGATGGTGGTGCCGGTGGCGCCGGTGGCGCCGGGTATGACGCGGTAGCTGCGGGCGCGGCCGCCGGCACGCATGGTGGTGCCGGTGGTGCCGGTGGCAATGGTGGTGTGGCCGGGACCGGTTCGATCGCCGGTGTTCATGGTGCCGGCGGGGTCGGCGGTAAGGGCGGTAGCGGTACTGCGGGTGCGGTCGGTGTGGCCGGCACCGCGGGGACGGCGGCCAACCCTGATGGTGGTGCCGGCAGCAATGGTGGCAATGGTGGTAATGCCGGTGCCGGTGGCGCCGGTGGTGTCTCCGGTGGTGGGGTGGCGGCCGCCGACGGCGCCAACGGCACGGCCGGTAAGGGTGGCAATGGTGGTGCCGGCGGCGCCGGTTATGACGCAGCCTCCGATGGCACTGCCGCGGCGGGGACTTCTGGTGGCAATGGTGGTGCCGGGGGTAATGCCGGTCTGGGTGGTCAGCTTGTCGGGGGTGGGAGGGCCACCGATGGCACTGCTGGTGTCGGTGGTGCCGGTGGTTCGGGTAAGGCCGGTGCTGCGGGTGCGGCGGGTACCGCGGGTGCGGTCAACGGTGGTGCGGGCACCAATGGTGGTAACGGTGGTAACGGTGGCCAGGGTGGTTTGCAGGCCGATGGTGTCAGCCGGGCTGCGGCGGGTAAGGGCGGCAATGGTGGTGCCGGTGGTGCCGCCGGTAGCGCCACCAATGGTGCCGCCGGTGTCACCGGTGCCGGCGGTGCGGCCGGTGACGGCGGCAATGCCGGGACTGCAGGTGCCGGTGGTCAGGGCGCTGCCGGCACGGCCGAGCACCCCGATGCCGGCCAGGGTGGCGCGGGCGGCAGGGGTGGAGACTTCGGCGCCGGCGGGACCGGTGGCACCGACGGTGACGGCAACGGCCAGGGTGCTGATGGGCTTGACGGCGCGGCCACGGTCGGTGGCAATGGCGGTGCCGGCGGTGACGGGTTCCTGGGCACCAACGGTGTCCTGGGCAGCATTGACGGCACTGGTGGCGGCCACGGGGGCAACGGCGGCGACGGTGGTGCCGGTGGTCTGGCCGCAGACGGTTCCTACGCCGCGCAGGGCGTGGGTGGTATCGGCGGTGATGGTGGCGCCGGCGGTAACGGTTTCAACGGTTTCAACGGCGATGAGCCGGGCGCTCACGGCACGAACGCCGGAAACGGCGGTGCAGGTGGCAACGGCGGCCAGGGCGGCCAGGGCTCCACTGTCGGCGCCCACGGCATCGGTGGTCTGGGTGGTAACGGCGGCAACGGTGGCAACGGTGCCGACGGCGGCGACGGTGCCGGCGGTGACAGCGAGCACGCGGCCGGCTATGCCGGTCAAGACGGCGGTAACGGTGGAAATGCCGGCAGGGGTGGTGCCGGAGGTGCCAGTGGCGGCGGTACCTACTCGGCCAGTGGTGCCGACGGCGTCGCGGGTATCGGTGGCAACGGTGGTGCCGGCGGCACCGGCCTGGACGGTGTCAACGGCACCGCGGAAGACCCTGATGGCACGGATGGTGCCGCCGGTGGTGCCGGTGGTAACGGCGGCCAGGGCGGGCTAGAGGCCGACGGCATTACGCAGGGTGCCAACGGCAATGGTGGCGCCGGTGGTTTGGGTGGCCGTGGCGGCAACGGTTTCAACGGCGCAAACGGGGATGAGCCCGGCGCGGATGGCACGCGTGGTGGCAATGG
>NZ_JRMK01000136.1:0-9244 GCF_000972925.1 Mycobacterium sp. UM_Kg1
GCGCCAGTCCACCCCGACCATCCTGGCCGGCGCCGGCTGCATGACCTCGGCCATCACGCCCAGCAGCTCGCCGGTCTGCACCCCGAAGTGCGTCATGGGGACCCCACGGTCGGCGAGGGTGGCGAAAACGCGGGCGCTGTGCGGGGCTACGTAGCGCCGGTAGTCGGCCCGGCACAGGGCCCCGGCCCAGGAGTCGAACAGCTGGATGGCGTCGACGCCGTGGTCGAGCTGCACCGAAAGGAACGCGATGGTCAGGTCGGTGAGCCGGGTCATCAATTCGTGCCAGCTGTCCGGATCGGCCAGCATCATCGCCTTGGTCCGGGCGTGGGTCCGGCTCGGACCGCCCTCGACCAGATAGGAGGCCAGCGTGAACGGCGCGCCGGCGAAGCCGATCAGTGGCACCTGCCCCAACGCGTCCACCAGCAGCGATACCGCCGTCGCGACCGCCGTCACCTGTTGGGGGTCCAGCGGCTTGAGTGCGGCGACGTCGGCGGCGGTGCGCACCGGGCTCGCGATCACCGGCCCGACGTCGGGCACGATGTCCAGATCCACCCCGGCCCCGCGCAACGGCACCACGATGTCGGAGAACAGGATCGCCGCATCGACGTCGTGGCGGCGCACCGGCTGCAGGGTGATCTCACAGACCAGCTCCGGGTCGAAGCAAGCCGCCAGCATGGTGTGCTGTGCGCGCAGCTCCCGGTATTCGGGCAGGGAACGACCGGCCTGGCGCATGAACCAGACCGGCACCCTGCTGGGTGTCCGGCCGGCGACGGCGGTCAGGTACGGGGAATCAGGCAGTTCACGACGGGGGCTCATCGCGCTCAATGCTGCCACGCCCGCCCGCCACAGGCCGAACCGTGCTGATTCTCTGCGCCGCTCGAGCGGCCCGACTCCGAGGAGCCTGGCCGAACCGGGGTGATTCGGCGCGCCTGTCTGCGCCGACCGGCGCCGGGGGTTAGCGTGAGATCCGGTGACCCGCGTCGCGGCGGTGCGCAATTCAACTCTGGGCGCCGGCCGCTGGCGATGCGGCGCACAGCGATCAGTTAAGGAGCGGCACCCGTGACATCAGCCGAGCCTGCCCCGTTCCGGGAAGCGGTGGCGACGATGCACGCCGCGACGGTGCGGTCGGAGATCGAGTTGGGCCCGATCCGGCCGCCGCAGCGCCTGGCGCCCTACAGCTATGCCCTGGGCGCCGAGGTCAAGCATCCCGAGACCGACTTCGTCCCGGAAGACTCCGACGGCGATGCCTTCGGCCGGCTGATCCTGCTTTACGACCCCGACGGCACCGACGCCTGGGACGGCACCATGCGGCTGGTGGCCTTCATCCAGGCCGACCTGGATCCGCAGGAGGCAATCGACCCGCTGCTGCCCGAGGTCGCCTGGAGCTGGCTGGTGGAGGCCCTGGCGGCCCGCACCGAGCACGTCACCGCCCTGGGCGGCACCGTCACCGCCACCACCTCGGTCCGCTACGGCGACATCGCCGGGCCACCGCGGGGACACCAGCTGGAACTGCGCGCGTCATGGACGGCGACCACACCCGAGCTGGGCAGCCATGTCCAGGCGTTCTGTGAGGTCCTGGAGCATGCCGCGGGCCTGCCCCCGGTCGGGATCACCGATCTGAATTCGCGAACCCGCGTCTGAGATGTCCGAGCAGACTCAAGAACCGGCCACCGACGAGCCCGAGCCGACACCGCTGTCGCATCCCGCCGAGGGGGTGCCCGAGGTGTCGACCACGCGCCGACAGGTGCATGCGGCCGCCGATCTGCTGGCGGGCGGTCACGGCCCGTTCGCGGTGGACGCCGAGCGGGCCTCGGGTTTCCGTTACTCCAATCGGGCTTACCTGATTCAGATTCGCCGGGCCGGAGCGGGGACGGTGCTGATCGATCCGGTCGGCGCGGGCGAGGATCCGGCCGCCCTGCTGCGCCCGGTCGCCGAGGTGCTCGACGACGACGAATGGATTCTGCACGCCGCCGATCAGGATCTGGCCTGCCTGGCCGAGGTCGGGATGTGGCCCAAGGCGCTCTACGACACCGAGTTGGCCGGCCGGCTCGCCGGCTTCGAGCGGGTGAACCTGGCCGCGATGGTGCAGCGACTGTTGGGCCTGGGTCTGGCCAAGGGCCACGGCGCCGCCGACTGGTCCAAACGGCCGCTGCCGGCGGAGTGGCTCAACTACGCCGCCCTGGACGTCGAGGTGCTCATCGAGCTGCGCCACGCGGTCGCCGAGGTGTTGTCCGAGCAGGGTAAAACCGACTGGGCGGCACAGGAATTCAACCACCTCCGGGTAACCGATTTCACCACGACCACACGCCGGGACCGGTGGCGGCGCACGTCGGGGATTCACAAGGTGCGGGATCGGCGCGGCCTGGCCGCCGTTCGGGAGTTGTGGACTGTACGCGACCAGATCGCGGCGCGCCGCGATGTCGCGCCCGGTCGCATCCTGCCCGACGCCGCGATCATCGCCGCGGCAATAGCCAACCCCACGACCGTCGAGGAACTGCTTGCTCTGCCGGTGTTCGGCGGGCCCAGACAACGCCGCAGCGCGTCGACCTGGCTGGCTGCGCTGGCTGCGGCTCGCGACAACCCGGAGCCGCTGGAAACCGGCGAAGCCGCCAACGGCCCACCACCGCCGTCCCGCTGGGCTCGGCGCAAGCCTGAGGCCGCCGCCCGCCTCGATGCGGCGCGCGCCGCGCTGACCGCGGTGTCCGAACAGGTGAACGTACCGACGGAGAATCTGCTCACCCCCGAGCTGGTGCGCCGGTTGTGCTGGGACTGGAAACCGGGCCGGTCGGACGCCGCGACGGCGATCGAGGAGTTTCTGGCCGCCGGCGGCGCGCGGCCGTGGCAACGCGCCCTGACGGTGCCGGTACTGGCCGAGGCGCTCAGCGCAACGACAGGCGCCAACCCCCCGCACTGAGCGCCCCCCTTTCCGTTGACTCTGCGCCTACCAGGCACTAGTGCGAGTAATCCGCCTGGTCAGCGCAGAGTCAACGATGTTGTAGGTCGCGGGCTGTTGCTACACTGCCCACAGAGCAGCCGAATCGGCTTTTCGGCCAGTGCTTTCACCCACTCACACCGTGGACGTGAACCGTCAAGGACTTCCCATGGCTGAATTTCCTTGGAGGGCCTTGTGTCTCGAACTTTTCGCCGGATCGTCTACGTCATCAGCTACGAGCTGGTCGCCGTTGCGCTGACCACCCTCGGCCTGACCGTCCTGGGGTTCGGCGGCGGGAGCTCAGGAGTTGTGGCGGTGGCCGCGTCCACTGTCGCGGTGATCTGGAATTACCTGTGGACCACTGCGTTTGAGAGCTGGGAGCGGCGCCGGTCCAGCCGCACCCGCACCCTTCGGCGCCGGATCGCCCACGCCGTCGGTTTCGAAGGCGGCCTGGTGGTGCTGTTATTGCCGGTCGTGGCCCACACCTTGAAGGTATCGCTGCTGGAGGCCTTCAGTCTCGAAATCGGCCTGCTGGCCTTCTTCCTCGTCTACACCTTCATGTTCGCGTGGGTGTTCGACACGATCTGGCCACCGGCGAACTGAACCCGCTAGTCGAGACTCTCGCTGACCTCGTCGACGCACGTCCTCGAACCCAGCGCCGCTACCCAGCCGGTGATCTGGCGGGCCACGTCCTGCGCGGACAGGCCGACCTCGGCCAGCACCTCGCCGCGCGAGGCGTGGTCGTAGAAACGCTGCGGCAGACCGACGTCGCGGCAGGGCAGATCGAGCTCCGCGCGGCGCAGCGCCGCCGACACCGCCGAGCCGACACCACCGGCCACCCCGTTGTCCTCGCAGGTGACCACCAGTTTGTGCCCAGCGGCCATCTCGACGAGGACGTCGGGCACCGGGAGCACCCAGCGCGGATCGACCACGGTCACGCCGATCCCCTGCTTGCGCAGTCGCTCCGCCGCCGCCAGCGCCATCGGAGCGAACGCGCCGACCGCGACGAGCAGGACATCGGTGGGCAGACCGTCGGCAGGCACCGCCAGCACGTCCACCCCGGACCGCCGCTCAATAGCGGGAATATCTTCGCCCACTTCCCCTTTCGGGAATCGCAACGCGGTGGGGCCGTCATCGGCATCGAGCGCTTCACCGAGTTCTTCACGCAGCCGCACGCCGTCGCGCGGTGCGGCCACCCGGATACCGGGCACCACACCGAGAATGGACAGATCCCACATGCCGTTGTGGCTGGCGCCGTCGGGCCCGGTGATCCCGGACCGGTCCAGCACCAGCGTGACCGGCAGCTGATGCAACGCCACGTCCATCATGAGCTGGTCGAAGGCGCGGTTGAGGAACGTCGAGTAGACCGCCACCACCGGGTGCAGACCGCCCATCGCCAGCCCCGCCGCCGAAGTCAAGGCGTGCTGCTCGGCGATCCCGACGTCGAACATCCGATCCGGAAAACGCTGCCCGAACGGCGCCAGCCCGGTCGGGCCGGGCATGGCGGCGGTGATCGCCACCACATCGCGGCGCTTGGCGCCGTACTCGATGAGCGCATCGGAGAACACCGCCGTCCAGCCGCGCCCCGACGTCTCGGCGGCGTAGCCGGTCAACGGGTCGATCACCCCGCAGGCGTGCATCTGCTCGGCTTCGTCGTTCTCCGCCGGCCCGTAGCCCTTGCCCTTGCGGGTCACCACGTGCACGATCACCGGCCCGCCGAACCCGCGCGCCCGGCGCAACGCCGACTCCACCGCCGCCTCGTCATGGCCGTCGATCGGGCCCAGGTACTTCAGCCCGAGGTCGGTGAACAGCGCCTGCGGCGCCAGCGCATCCTTGAGGCCCGCCTTGACGCTGTGGATGACCTGGTAGCCGAGTTCGCCGACCAGCGGCACGCCGCGCACCGCGGTACGGCCGCGTTCCAGCAGCCGCTCGTAGGCCGGCTGCAGCCGCAGGGCGGCCAGATGGTCGGCGAAGCCGCCGATGGTGGGCGCATAGCTGCGGCCGTTGTCGTTGACCACGATCACCACCGGACGGTTGCCCGCAGCGATGTTGTTGAGCGCCTCCCAGCACATCCCACCGGTCAGGGCGCCGTCGCCGACGACGGCCACCACGTGCCGGTTGCGGTGCCCGGTGAGCTCAAAGGCTTTCGCCAGCCCGTCGGCGTAGGACAGCGCCGAGCTGGCATGGCTGGATTCCACCCAGTCGTGCTCGCTCTCCGCGCGCGACGGGTAGCCCGACAGGCCGCCCTTCTTGCGCAGCGTGTCGAAGTCGAGGCTGCGCCCGGTCAGCATCTTGTGCACGTAGGCCTGGTGGCCGGTGTCGAAGATGATCGGGTCGTGTGGGGAGTCGAACACCCGATGCAACGCCAAAGTGAGTTCCACCACACCCAGGTTCGGCCCCAGATGTCCACCCGTTGCGGCGACCTTGTGGATCAGGAACTCGCGGATCTCGGCCGCCAAATCGGTCAGCTGGGCCTGCGACAAGTGCTGCAGATCGGCGGGGCCGCGGATCCCTTCAAGCATCCGGCCAGTCTACGCACGGCGGCTGGCGGCCCAGCTATCGTCGTCCTATGCGCGCCGCGGAGATCGCCGAGGAATTCCCGGTGGTGGCCATCGACTCCAGCGCCCTATCGGCGGCCGGACTGCTCGCCGAGCACCGGTTGCCCGGGATCGTGGTGGTCGACGGATCGGGTCGTCCCCTAGCAGTGCTGCCCGCCTCCCAGGTGGTGCGTTTCATCGTGCCGGGCTACATCCAGGACGACCCGTCGCTGGCCGGCGTGCTCAACGAGAACATGGCCGACCACGCCGCCGACAAGCTGGGCGCCAAAGCGGTACGCGACATGCTGCCCGAGCACCTGCCCGAGTTGCCGGCAGCCGGCGCCGACGAGACGGTGATCGAAGTCGCCTCCACCATGGCCCGCCTGCGCAGCCCGCTGGTCGCCGTGGTCAAAGACGGTAAACTGCTCGGCGTGATCACCGCGGCGCGTCTGCTTGCCATGGCGCTGAAAGCCTGACCCCGCGGATGGCCTTTATCGCGACGGCGGTGTTTTTAACCGCGTACGCGTTCATCGCCGCTGACCGAATCAACAAAACGCTGGTGGCGCTGGCCGGCGCGGCCGCCGTCGTCATCCTTCCGGTGATCAGCTCCGAGGACATCTTCTATTCCCGCGAAACTGGGATCGACTGGGACGTCATCTTCCTGCTGCTGGGCATGATGATCATCGTCAGCGTGTTACGCCAGACCGGGGTCTTCGAGTACATTGCGATCTGGGCAGCCAAGCGCGCCAACGGTTCTCCGCTGCGGATCATGGTCCTGCTGGTGCTGGTGACGGCGGTGGCCTCGGCGCTGCTGGACAACGTGACCACGGTGCTGCTGATCGCCCCGGTCACCTTGCTGGTCTGCGACCGCCTCGAGATCAACCCCGCGCCGTTCCTGATGGCTGAGGTGTTCGCGTCCAACATCGGCGGCGCCGCCACCCTGGTCGGCGACCCGCCCAACATCATCATCGCCAGCCGGGCCGGGTTGACCTTCAACGCCTTCCTGATCCACCTGGCCCCGATCGTGGCCGTGGTGATCGCTGTGTTCATCGTCATGCTGCCCCGACTTTTTCCCGGATCGTTCGCCGTGGAACCCGACCGGGTCGCCGACGTGATGGCACTTGAGGAACGCGAGGCGATCCGCGACCGGAGCCTGCTGATCAAATGCGGCGTGGTGCTGGCCGCGGTGTTCGCCGGATTCATGGGCCACGGCGCACTGCATCTGGAGCCCTCGGTGGTGGCGTTGCTGGGCGCCGGGGCGCTGATCGTGGCCTCCCGGATGGAACGCTCCGACTACCTGGCGGGGGTGGAATGGGAAACCCTGCTGTTCTTCGCCGGGCTGTTCGTGATGGTCGGCGCGCTGGTGGACACCGGCGCGATCGGCGCGCTGGCCAAGGCCGCCACCGAGCTCACCGGCGGCAACGCCCTGCTGACCACGATGGGCATCCTGGGGGTGTCGGCGCCGGTGTCGGGCATCATCGACAACATCCCCTACGTGGCCACCATGACCCCGATCGTCGCCGAGCTCAGTACCACCCTGCCCAACGACCTGCATCCCGACGCGTTGTGGTGGGCGCTGGCGCTGGGCGCCGATTTCGGCGGCAACCTGACCGCGGTGGGAGCCAGCGCCAACGTGGTGATGCTCGGCATCGCCCGGCGCGCCGGCAGTCCCATCTCCTTCTGGGAGTTCACCCGCAAGGGCATCGTGGTGACCGCGATGTCGGTGGCGCTGTCGGCGGTGTACCTGTGGCTGCGCTACTTCGTGTTCGGCTGACGCCGGGCGCTCACCGGGTGAGCAGCGCCACGCACTCCATGTGATGGGTCAGCGGGAAGGCGTCGAACACCCGGATCTGCTCGACGGTGTACCCGTGGCCCCGATACAGGCCGATGTCGCGGGCGAACGCGGCCGCCTCACAGCCGACGTGCACAATGCGCGGCACCTCTGCGGCCGCCAGCAGGTCGATCACCTCACGCCCGGCGCCGGCGCGAGGCGGATCCAGCACCGCGACAGCGGCCGGCTCGCGCTGCGCCTCCAGTGCCCGGCGCACCGAGTCGGTGCGCACTGAGATCTGCGGGAGATCGGCCAGTGCCGCCCGGGCGGCGCCCGTCGCGGCGCGTGAGGTGTCGACGCTGATCACCTTTCCGGACGGCCCCACCGACTCGGCCAGCGCCGCGGCGAAGATTCCGGCCCCACCGTAGAGATCCCAGGCGGTGCTGCCCGAATGGGCCTGCGCCCATTGCGCTATCAGCGCACTGTAGATCGAGGCCGCCCGCCGATGCGCCTGCCAGAACGCGGTCACCGGGATCAGCCAGCGGCGGCGGCCGACCCACTGGGCGGCGTGGTAGTCGCCCTCGACGACCTCCGGGCGATGCCCCCGGCCGGTGCTCACCACGTGCCGGACCCCGTCGTCATCGGCCACCACATGCACGTGATCGCCAGGCCGCCAACGTTGTTCGGCCAGCCCCTTGATCATCCCCGCCGGCAGCTGACCGCACCGCAGGTCGGTGACCAGCTCATCGCTGTGGTACCGGTGGAATCCGGCCTGCCCGTCGGCGCCCACTTCCAGGCGGACCCGGCTGCGCCAGCCCGTCGGCCCGTCATCGCCGAGCGGTTCGGCTTCGCCGTTCCAGGCATGCCCGCCGAGCCGGGCCAGCTGGTTGGCCACCACCTCACCTTTGAGCGCCCGCGCTGCCGCCGGGTCGGCGAACGCCAGGTCACAGCAGCCGGCACCGTCCGCACCGGCGATCGGGCACAGCGACTCGATCCGGGCCGCAGCCGGTTCGAGCACCTCGACGCACTCACCGTGCCAGTAGGAACCGCGCTGCGCGGTGATGCGCACCCGCACCCGTTCGCCGGGCAGTGCGTAGCGAACGAAGACCACTCGGCCGTCGTGCCTGGCCACGCAACTGCCGCCGTTGGCGGGCGGCCCCGTGACCAGGGTCAGTTCTTGATCGATCACTGCCTTAAAAGCCTCTCCGGGTGTCGCCGGGCGCGGGGCGCTGCGCCAGGACCTTGCGTCGCTCCGAAGAGTTCAGCTGCCAGGGCACCGAGGTGACCATGACCTGGGGCATGAACAACAGCCGGGTCTTGAGTCGCAGGGCACTCTGGTTGTGCAGCAGCTGTTCCCACCAGCGGCCCACCACGTATTCGGGGATGTACACGGTCACCACAGTGCGCGGGGACTCCTTGCTGATGCGCTTGACGTAGTCGAGCACCGGCCGGGTGATCTCGCGGTACGGCGATGCGATCACTTTAAGCGGGACGGTGATATCGCTTTCCTCCCACTCTCGGACCAGTCGGCGGGTCTCGGTGTCGTCCACGTTGACGGTGATCGCTTCCAGGGAGTCCGGTCGCGTCGCCCGCGCGTAGGCCAGCGCGCGGCGGGTCGGCAGGTGCAGCTTCGACACCAGCACCAGAGCATGGTTGCGACTGGGCAGTATCGCCTGGTCCTCCTGGGCGGCCGACTGTGCGGCCAGTTCCAGGTTGACCGCGTCGTAGTGCCGGCGAATCAGCTTCATCAGCACGAACAGCACCGACATCGCCACGATCGCGATCCACGCGCCGGCGATGAACTTGGTGGCGATCACCACGACCAGCACCACCCCGGTGGCAATGAAGCCGATCGTGTTGACCACCCGCGAGCGCACCATCTTCGACCGGGCAGCCTGGTCGGTCTCGTTGCGCAGCAACCTGTTCCAATGCCGCACCATACCGATCTGACTCAGCGTGAACGAGACGAAGACCCCGACGATGTAGAGCTGGATGAGCGCGGTC
>NZ_JRMK01000137.1:0-9217 GCF_000972925.1 Mycobacterium sp. UM_Kg1
AGATGTGTATAAGAGACAGTTGCCGTGCTGGTCGGCGATCACCTGCGCCTCGACGTGGCGCGGCTTGTCCAGGTAGCGCTCCACGAAGCACTCGCCCCGACCGAAGGCCGCAATCGCCTCACGGGTGGCCGATTCGAACAGCTCGGGAATCTCCTCGATGGTGCGCGCCACCTTCATGCCGCGACCGCCGCCGCCGAACGCGGCCTTGATCGCCACCGGCACGCCGTGCTCCTTGGCGAAGGCCACCACCTCGTCGGCGTCCTTGACCGGGTCCGGGGTTCCGGGCACCAGCGGCGCCTTGGCGCGGGCGGCGATGTGGCGGGCGGTGACCTTGTCACCGAGGTCGCGAATCGCCTGCGGGCTCGGCCCGATCCAGATCAGCCCGGCGTCGATCACGGCCTGCGCGAAGTCGGCGTTCTCCGAGAGGAAGCCGTAGCCCGGGTGGATGGCGTTGGCACCCGACTGGGCTGCCGCGTCCAGGATCTTCTCGAAGACCAGGTAGGACTCCGCGGAAGTCTGACCGCCGAGCGCGAACGCCTCGTCGGCGAGCCGGACGTGCGGGGCGTCGGCGTCGGGTTCGGCGTACACCGCCACGCTGGCCAATCCGGCATCGCGCGCGGCGCGGATCACCCGGACTGCGATCTCCCCGCGATTGGCGACGAGCACCTTGGAGATCTTCGAGCTGGCATGGTTCGCCACTGGCCCTCCTGATGGCATGTATAAGAAATGTCTTTAAGAATCTAGCTTCAGGCAGTGTAAAGCGCGACCACTGAACCTGTTCCAGTGCCCCTTACGCGGCGCGCAAATGCCGCTTGATGCGGGTCAACATGGCCGTCATTCCGCGCAGGCGCAACGGGCTGATCAGGGCTGCCAGGCCCAGTCGGGAGGCGAAATCCTCCGGGACGGCCAGGATGACGTCGGCCGGCTGGCCGTCGAGACCCGCCGCCCAGATCGAGGCGAAGCCGCGCGTCGTCGGCGCCTCGGGGGGCGCGCTGAAGTACAGCCGCACCCGTTGCGGGTCGGCGGCATCGACATGCAGGAACAACGGCGACTGGCACTCTGGTACCGGTTCCATCGCCGATTCGGCCAGGTCATCGGGCAGATCGGGCAGCTCGTCGGCGAATTCCAGCAGCAGCCGCAGTTTGTCCTGGCCTTCCACCTCGGCGAAGTCGGAGACCACCTGCGCCAATGCCTCCGGCAGACTCATCAGCCGGCTGCGGCTGCTGGTAGTGCTCCGGGCTCCGGTCCGTCGACGATGGGCACGCGAACGGTGTTACCCCACTCGGTCCACGAGCCGTCGTAGTTGCGCACCCCCTCCATGCCCAGCAGGTGGGTCAGCACGAACCAGGTGTGGCTGGAGCGTTCCCCGATGCGGCAGTACGCGATCGGCTTGTCGTCGGGCTCGAGGAAGGAGTACAGCTGCTCGAGTTCCTCGCGCTTGCGGAATCGGCCGGCATCGTCGGCGGCCTTGCTCCACGGGACCGACACCGCGGTGGGGATGTGGCCGCCGCGCAGCACGCCCTCCTCCGGGTACTCCGGCATGTGCGTGCGCTCGCCGGTGTACTCCTGCGGCGAGCGGACGTCGATCAGCGGTACCCGGCCGATGTGGGCCAGCACGTCGTCCTTGTAGGCCCGGATGGGAGCGTCGTTGCGGGTCACGACGGGGTAGCCGGTCGACTGTTTCGACGGCACGTCGAGGGTGGTCTCGCGGCCCGAGGAGACCCACAGGTCGCGGCCCCCGTCGAGCAGCCGGACGTCCTCGTGACCGAACAGGGTGAACACCCACAACGCATAGGCGGCCCACCAGTTGGACTTGTCGCCGTAGATGACCACGGTGTCGTCGCGAGAGATGCCCTTGCGGTTCATCAGGTCGGCGAACTGCTCACCGGTGATGTAGTCGCGAACCGGGGAAGCGTTGAGATCGGTGACCCAGTCGATCTTGACCGCGGTCGGGATGTGGCCGATGTCGTAGAGCAACACGTCCTCGTCGGACTCCACCACGACGAGGCCCGGCCTACCCAGATTGCCCGCGAGCCAATCGGCTGTCACCAGGCGTTCGGGGTGGGCGTAGGACTGCAGGGCGGGCGTGGGATCGGCAGGAACTGGCACGATGCCGAGCCTACCGCGTTGCTTTGCTGTGGCCAGTGCACCGAGTGTGAACTGGGGGCGGAAATCAGGCGGGAATCCCGCCCCCAGTTCACACTCGGCGGGCGCGTGCTTCCCCCACCCGACCGACGATTCCGCCGACGGTGTCGTCCTTGGTGATGCGCACGTCGATCCAGCCCATCTCGGCCAGCGCCTCGGCACGACGAATGTCGTGGTTGAACTGCCTGGCGCTGCGACGGTGATGGTCGCCCTCATAGTCGACGCCGACTTTGATCTCCTCCCAACCCATGTCCACGACCGCGACCAGCGTGCGGTATTTGCCGTAGACCGGGATCTGGGTGGTGGGCCGGGGGAAGCCGGCTCTGATCAGCAGCAGGCGCAACCAGGTTTCCCTGGGCGACTCGGCCCCCGGATCGACCAGGCCGATGGCGGCACGCGCATTCCGGATGCCCCGATGCCCCGGGTAGCGCTGGGCGAACAGTTCGATGTCGGCCACCTTCAACCTGGTCGAGCGGGCCAGCGCGTCGATCGTGGCGACGGCCGCATCCAGCCGGTAGCGCGACGCGATGTCGAACGCGGTGCGCAGCGGCGTCGTCACCGGTATGCCGCCGACCGCCGTGACCTCGTCGTCGGCGAGTTCGTCAGCCCACGTCCGGATGCCCGGCGGCGGACGGCGGTTGGCGTAGTGCAGCTCGGCCGGGTAACCCGCGTCGAGCCACTTCGCGCCGTGCAGCGCCGCCGCCGAGCGGCCGGCGGGCACGGCGCGCCGTCGCGACCACAGCCAGGCGGCCTGCGCACGGTTCACCGGCGTGACGGGCTTGCCCGCGGGCAGGTACACGCCCGGATAGACGAGGCGGTGCCGGCTGCGGAGTGCGTGCCGGGTCAAGCGTCCGGCTGCGAGGGCCTCGCTGCCGAGGAAGGGCTCGTCCATGACGAGAGCCTGCCGAACAGCACCGACAGTGCGCCGAGTGTGAAGTGGTGGCGGAAATCCGTCGGGAATCCCGCCCGGAGTTCACGCTCGGCGAGCGGGGTTGGTCGCCCACAGCTGCGCGACCGAGAGACCGGCGTGACGCAACAGCCGGCGCACCATCGGCAGGCTGATGCCGATGACGCTGGAGGGATCCCCGTCGACACCGTCGACGAACCAGCCCCCCAGACCGTCCAGGGTGAATCCGCCGGCCACCCGCAACGGCTCCCCGCTGGCCAGGTAGGCCTCCAGGTCGTCGTCGTCGGGGCGACCGAATCGCACGGTGGTGACAGCTGTTTCGGTGATCTGATGGGTGATCGCGTTGTCGCGCAGGCAGATCAGGCTGTGGCCGGTGTGCAGCTGGCCGGACTTACCGGCCATCGCGCGCCAGCGGCTGCGGGCCTGCTCGATCGTGGGCGGCTTGCCGCACAGCTTGCCGTCGATGTAGAGCATCGAATCGCAGCCGATCACAACGCAATCGGCGCTTACCGAGGGCTGCAGAACGGCGGCCACCTGCTCGGCTTTGGCGGTGGCCAGGGCGCCGGTGACGGCAGCCGGGTCGGCATCCTCGGGCAGGCCGGCCATGACGGCGTCCTCGTCGACACCGGAGACCACCACCAGGGGGTCGATTCCGGCGCCGCGCAGGACGGCCAGCCGGCCAGCGGAGGCCGAACCGAGGACCAGTCGCGTCACCGGTGTGTCACCGACACATCACCGGCGCATGTGGGTGCGTTCCAGCAGGGTGATCCGCTGCCAGCTGAACACCGGCATCCGCAGCTTGTCGACCGGGTTTCCCCACAGATTGCGGTCCTGCGCCGCAGGCTCGGCTGCGCCGCCTCCGGCCGCACCCAGCACCGCGACCAGCACCGCGATGTCCTCGTCGGTGGGGTTGCCCCGCAGCACCTTGATGTGCGGCTCGGTGGCGGTGGGGACTTCGGAAGTCTCGGTGACTTCGGTGGCGTCGTCGCTCACAGCGGAATGTTCCCGTGCTTCTTGGGCAGCGGTTGGACGATCTTGCGTTCCAACAGCCGCAGCGAGGTGGCGATGTAGCCGCGGGTGTGCGACGGCGGGATCACCGCGTCGACGTAGCCCCGCTCCGCGGCGACGTAGGGGTTGACCAGCGTGTCTTCGTACTCCTGCTGCAACTGCAACCGGAGCGCGTCGACGTCGTCGCCGCTCTTTGCGGCCTCGTTGAGCTGCTGGCGGTAGACGAACCCGACCGCTCCAGAGGCGCCCATCACCGCGATCTGGGCCGTCGGCCAGGCAACGTTGACGTCGGCGCCCATCTCCTTGGACCCCATCACGCAGTACGCGCCGCCGTAGGCCTTGCGGGTGATGACGGTGATCTTGGCGACGGTGGCCTCGCCGTAGGCGTAGAGCAGCTTGGCGCCGCGCCGGATGATGCCGTTGTACTCCTGCTCGGTACCGGGCAGGAAGCCGGGCACGTCGACCAACAGCACGATCGGGATGTTGAAGCAGTCACAGGTCCGGATGAACCGGGCGGCCTTCTCCGAGGCGTTGATGTCCAGGCAGCCGGCGAACTGCGTCGGCTGGTTGGCCACGATGCCCACGGTGCGACCCTCGATGCGGCCGAAGCCGACGATGATGTTCTGGGCGTAACCGGCCTGGACCTCGAGGAACTCGTCGTCGTCGAGAATCCGGGTGATGACCTCGTGCATGTCGTACGGCTGGTTCGGCGAGTCCGGAATCAGCGTGTCGAGTTCGAGATCCTCGGCGGTGAGGTTGTCCTCGATGGAGCCCTCGGGCGCCGGTACCGGGAAGTGCGGCGGGTCGGCGTAGTTGTTCGGGGGCAGGTAGCTCAGCAGGTCGCGGACGTAGTCCAGCGCGTCCTGCTCGCCGGAGGCGACATAGTGCGCGGTGCCGGACTTGCCCATGTGGGTGTGGGCGCCGCCCAGCTCTTCCTGGGTGACCTCCTCACCGGTGACGGTCTTGATCACGTCCGGGCCGGTGATGAACATCTGGGAGGTCTGGTCGACCATCACGATGAAGTCGGTCAGCGCGGGGGAGTAGACGTGGCCACCGGCTGCCGCGCCCATGATCAGCGAGATCTGCGGGATGACCCCCGAGGCCAGGATGTTGTTGTGGAAGATCTTGCTGTACAGACCCAGCGAGACCACACCCTCCTGGATGCGGGCGCCGGCGCCGTCGTTGATCCCGATCAGCGGCCGGCCGGTCTTCATGGCCAGCTCCTGGACCTTGACGATCTTCTCGCCGTAGACCTCGCCGAGGCTGCCGCCGAACACGGTGGCGTCCTGGCTGAAGATGCAGACCTCGCGGCCGTCGATGGTGCCGTAGCCGGTGACCACGCCGTCGCCGAGCGGGCGCTTGTCGGCCAGGCCGAAATTGGTGCTGCGGTGGCGGGCCAGCGCGTCGAGCTCCACGAATGAGCCCTCGTCAAGCAGTGCGTAGACCCGCTCCCGAGCGGTCAGCTTGCCCTTGGCATGCACCTTCTCGACCGCGGCCTCACCGACCGGGTGCAGGGTCTCTTCGGTCCGACGCTTGAGGTCGGCGAGTTTGCCCGCGGTGGTGTGGATGTCGACGACATGCTCGGCCTGTGCCTCTACGTGGGCCTCGCCGGAGTGCTCGGTAACACTGGTCATAAGAAACGATCTTAAAGTGTGGGCTGTCAGTTCCCCCGACCGGATCGGTTAGGCGAGTCCCCCGCCTCCCGTGGGCTCCAACCGGATCACCACGGCCTTGGACGCCGGTGTGTTGGACCGCGCCGCGGTGTGGTCCAGCGGTACCAGCGGATTGGTCTCGGGATAGTAGGCCGCGGCATTGCCGACCGGAGTGGAGTAGGCCACCACCAGGAAGTCGGCGGCGCGCCGCTCCTGCAACCGGCCGTCGGCGTCGACCCATTCCGACACCAGATCGACCCGGTCGCCGTCGGACAGTCCCAGCGCCTCGATATCGGCGGGATTGACGAACACGACGCGACGGCCACCCTTCACCCCGCGGTAACGATCGTCGAGCCCGTAGATCGTGGTGTTGTACTGATCGTGGCTGCGCAGGGTCTGCAGGACCAGACGCCCCGGTGGGGTCGGAACCCATTCCAGCGGATTGACCGCAAAGTTGGCCTTGCCGGTGTGCGTGGGGAATTCGCGGGCGTCACGCGGTGGGTGGGGGAGTTGGAAGCCGTCTGGCAGGCGGACCCGGCGGTTGTAGTCGGCGCAGCCGGGGACCACTGCGGCGATCGCGTCCCGGACGGTGTCGTAGTCCTCGGCGAAGCGCTCCCACGGCACCGGATGATCCGGCCCCAGCACGCTGCGGGCCAGTTCGCAGACGATCTGGACTTCGCTGCGAACCTCCTCGCTGGGCGGGTGCAGCCGGCCCCGCGACAGGTGCACCATCGACATGGAATCTTCCACCGAGACCACTTCTTTGCGGCCGTTGCGGATGTCGCGGTCGGTGCGTCCCAGGGCGGGCAGGATTAACGCAGTGCGGCCGTGGACCAGGTGGCTGCGGTTGAGCTTGGTCGACACCTGCACAGTCAGCGAGCAGCGGCGCAGTGCGGCCTCGGTGACCGCGGTGTCCGGCGAAGCCGCTGCGAAGTTGCCGCCCATGGCCAGGAACACCGTGGCCCGGCCGTCACGCATCGCTCTGATCGCGGCCACGGTGTCGTATCCGTGCCGACGCGGGCTGACGATGCCGAACTGCCGATCCAACGCAGCCAGGAACTCCTCGGGCATCCGCTCGCAGATGCCCATGGTGCGGTCGCCCTGAACATTGGAGTGCCCTCGCACGGGGCAGACCCCGGCGCCGGGCTTACCGATCATGCCGCGCAGCAACAGCACGTTGGTGGCCTCACCGATGGTGGCGACCGCATGACGGTGCTGAGTCAGGCCCATCGCCCAGCACAGCACCGTGCGCTGCGACGCCATCAGCATCTCGGCCAACCGGCGCAACTGAGCGTGCTCGACTCCGGTGGCGGCGGCCACCACGTCGAAGTCCACGTCGAGGGTCCGGCTCCGGTATTCCTCGAACCCGGCGCAGTGCGCATCGATGAAGGCGTGGTCGACCACGGTGCCGGGTGCGCGCTCCTCGGCCTCGAGCAGCAACCGGCCCAGCCCGGCGAACAAAGCCATGTCGCCACCGAGGCGGATCTGGACGAACTCGTCGGCGATCGGCACGCCGCGGCCCACGACGCCGTTCAGCTTCTGGGGATCCTTGAAGCGGATCAGTCCCGCCTCGGGCAGGGGGTTGATCGCCACCACCTGCGCCCCGTTGGCTTTGGCCTTCTCCAGCACCGACAGCATTCGCGGATGGTTGGTGCCCGGATTCTGGCCGGCGATGACAATCAAGTCCGCATGCTCGATGTCGTCGACGGTCACCGAGCCCTTGCCGATCCCGATCGAGTCGCTGAGGGCTTGGCCGGAGGACTCGTGGCACATGTTGCTGCAGTCGGGCAGGTTGTTGGTGCCGAAGCTGCGGACCATGAGCTGGTAGACGAAAGCCGCTTCATTGCTGGTACGCCCGGAGGTGTAGAACACCGCCTGGTCTGGGCTGTCCAGTTGCTGCAGCTCCATGGCGATCAGTCGATAGGCCTGGTCCCAACTGATCGGTCGGTAGTGGTCGTCGCCCGGCCGGAGCACCATCGGGTGGGTGAGGCGACCCTGTTGCGACAGCCAGTACTCCGGTTTACCCGACAACTCCTGGACTGAGTGACGGGCGAAGAAGTCCGGCCCGATGACGCGGCTGGTGGCCTCCTCCGCGACGGCCTTGGCCCCGTTCTCGCAGAATTCGGCGATCTTGCGCCCGCCCTGTTCCTCCGGCCATGCGCAGCCGGGACAGTCGAACCCGTCACGTTGATTCAGGCGTGCCCAGGCGGCGCCGGTGCGCCACAGGCCCATCTGGCTCAGGCTGCGCTGCAGCGAGACAAGCACCGCCCGCATTCCGGCGGCTTCGCGCTTGCGCGCTGTGACGCGCACAGCGTGCTCGTCGTAGTCGCTGTCTATGTCTGCACCGTCAGCGCGAAATCGGGCCATGATGATGCCAACCTAGAACGTGTGCGCACGTTGTGGAAGCCCGCCCGGCCGTAAGCTGACCGCCATGGACAGACCCGAGCTCGACGCCGGCGCGTTGCGTGCCGCGCTGATCGGTCCCACGGGTTGGCGGGCATTGGACGTCGTGGCCGAAACCGGTTCCACCAATTCCGATCTGCTGGCGCGCGCGGCGGCGGGGGAGGATATCGACGGGGCCGTGCTGCTTGCCGAGCACCAGACGGCCGGCCGTGGGCGGCACGGCCGGCAGTGGGGAGCGCCGGCGCGCAGCCAGCTCGCGCTGTCGGTGGGAGTCGCCGCTGACACGGTGCCGACATCGGGTTGGGGATGGCTGACCTTGGCGACCGGGGTCGCCGTTGCCGATGCGATCGCCGACGTCTCGGGCCTGCAGGTCGGCCTGAAGTGGCCCAACGACATCATCGTGGGCGAGGGCAAGCTGGCCGGCATCCTCGCCGAGGTGGCCGCGCCCCGTCAGCTGATCGTGGTGGGTCTGGGGCTCAACGTGACCATGACCGAGCAGGAGGCGCCGGATCCCGCGGCGGTCTCGCTGGCCATGCTCGGTGCCCCGGTGGTTGACCGAAACATCTGGGCCGAAAAGGTTCTTCGCCACCTCGCAGACCGGATTGCGGCCTGGCGGCGGGCCGGCGGGGCAGACGACGCACTGGTGGCGGACTACCGGCGGCACAGTTGCACGCTGGGGGTCAGGGTGCGCGCCGACATCCCCGGCGGTCAACGAGTGGAGGGGCTCGCCGAAGGTATCGACGGAACCGGCCGACTGGTCATCAACACCGGGGATGGCAGTGTCACGGTGTCCGCCGGCGACGTCACCCGGCTGCGGCCCAGCGGTTCGCTCGACGAGCCCAGCGGTTCAGCGAGGCTCGACGGAGTCGAGGCGAAGCTGGGACCGCTCGACGAGCCCAGCGGATAGGGCAGACGGTGGGTTATCCGGAAAGCGTGCTCGCCGCCGACGAGCATGTGGTGCTGCACCGGCACCCGCACGTCAAGCGCCTGGTTGCGCCGGTGCTGGTGCTGCTACTGGCCACCGCCTGCGCCGCGTTCGCCGCCGGTCTGATCAACCCGCTGGCCTGGGATCCGACCGCCAAGAACCTGTCTCTTATACACA
>NZ_JRMK01000138.1:0-9196 GCF_000972925.1 Mycobacterium sp. UM_Kg1
GATGGGATGGTGGGGCCTTTCGCTGTCCAACGTGCTGTTTCAGCTGCAGGTACCGGTGGTGGCCGCCCTGGCCAGCACCGCTGTCGCCGGCCTGTACGGGGTGGCCACCAAGGTGGTCGGCCCAGTCCTGTTGCTGCCGGCCTCGATGGCGACCGTGGTCATCCCGGAACTGGCGCGCCGTCTGCACACCGGACATGCCTGGGACCTTTACCAGCAGTTCTCCCGAGTGTGCCTGTGCTACATGGGAGTCGCGCTGCTGAGCGCATGGCCGGCGGGCATCCTCGTGACGCGCATCGCCGGCCCGCCCTACGCTGCGGCACTTCCGTTGGTGGCCGGAATGGTCGCTGCCGCCGGGCTTTCCGCCTTCTCACAGTCGTTCGCGGCCATGCTGGTGGCGGCGGGCTCCCCCAATCAGGCGACCGCCTGCATCGCGGGGGGAAACAGTGTGGCTTTGGTGCTGTTGGCAATCCTGGCGGCACGCGGACCGATCGCGTCGCTGGCCCTGGTGCAACTGCTGGGCGAACTGATCGTGCTGCCCGGATTGATGCTTGCGGTACGGCGCCTTCGGGCTGCTAATGTGGTGCCATGATGCGCTCGGTGGGGGCGCTGTTGCTCACGCTTGCTGTGCTGGTCGCCGCGTGCGCCGGCCAGACCCCGCCGCCGAAACCGTCGACCGGGGCGCTGTCGCCGGCCACCGAAACGGCATCACGAACCCCGGCTGGAGCGCTGCAGGCTGTGGTGATCGGCGACGAATTCGCGGCCGGCATCATGGCCGGCGGCTTCGGCAGCAAGAACTGGCCCGCCAGCCTGCAACGACGGGCAGGTCAGTCCGGAGTCGATGCGTATTTCCGCAACTTCAGCCGTGGCGGTGCGGGATACACCGTCACCGTTCCGAGCTCACCCACGTTCGGCGAGCAGGTGACCCGGGGCGTTAATCACGACACCAATCTGGTGCTGCTGGCGGGCGGGGCCAACGACGTCAACTCGCTGCCCGCCCTGCACGATGCCGCCGTCGCCACCCTCGACCACGTCAAGTCCATTGCGCCCCGGGCGGGCATGCTGATAGTCGGGCCCAGCTGGTATCGGCGCGAGCCCCCCAACGAAGCGATCCTGGCCGCCCGCGACTCCATTCGTGACGCCGCCGCCGAAGCAGGCGCCCCGTTCATCGACCCGATCGCCGAAGACTGGTTCGCCGGAGACGACAGGCTCGCGTCGCCCGATCATCTGCAACTCAGCCACGCCGGACAGCAGGTGGTCGCCGACCGTCTTGCCCAGCCCGTGATCGACGCGCTGCGTCAACAACATCCGGCGCCCGGCCGGTCCCGCTAGAACGTGCCCGCACCCAGCACTGCAGCGGCTCGCCGATCAGGACCGCGCCAAGGTTTTGATCGCCTCGACGGCAGGCTTGGGCGTGTAGTCGACCCCATAGATCCCGAAATTGAATTCCGCGTTAGATGCATCCGGGCTCAGGTCGCGACTGGTGAACAGAAAGGGCGGGCCCAAGTAGCCCAATGAGTTTGCCCATTGCAGGAAAGCCACCAGGATCTCGGCCTGTCGTTCACCGGGAACGGCAAACGGGGACGTGCCGGTGGCTTGGCCATACTCGGTGATCCAGATCTTCTTGCGGCCCTCGCCGTGCGCGGCCATCAGCTGATGCACCTGCGCCACGGCAGCGCCTCGACCCAGCGGGTCCTCAGTGATCGGATACGGATAGGTATAAGGGTGCAGAGCAATCGCATCCAATGCGTCACCCGCCCCGGCTGCGTAGAGCTGCTGGACGAAGTCCACCGAGTCAATGCCGCTGTTCGACGATGACAGACCCCCAGACATCACGATCGACTGCGGTGCGGCGGCATGGATGTTCCCGTAGGCCTCCCGCAGCAGCGCTGCGTAGCGGCCGACGTCGACGGGCGTGAAAAACTCCGGCGCGTTGGGTTCGTTCCAGATCTCCCACGCGCCCACCGCATTCTTGTAGCGGTCCGCGATGGCACGGGCGATCTGCCCGAACGCAACCGGGTCTGCCGGCGGGCTGCCGACCGCGTTGGGATCGGCGCCCGGAGCCTGTGCCCATACCGGCGCCGGACCCGATATGCACATCAGAATGCTGAGGCCGGCCGCGCTGGCGGCCTGCACCGCGTTGTCGCCGGTCGACCAGTCATAGGCGCCGATCGACGGTTCGATCTTGTGCCACTGCACGATGATTCGGATCCAGCCGGCGCCGGCACCGCGGATCGACTGCGCCTCATCTGCGTAGCCCTGCAAAGAGTCGCTCCACATGGTGGCCACGCTGGCCACCCCGAAAGGCGGCGCGGCCGCGCGCACCTGCTGGCAACGCGGCAACGCCGAGGTGAACAGCGTCAGGTTCAAGACGACCACCACGGCGACGGCGATGAGCAGCCGGCGCCTGGCGTTCATCAGCTCTGCGCCTGGCTGAATTCTTCACGTGCGGCGCGGAGATCAGGCAGCAGACGGCGTTTGACAGCCACCGCCACGACGAGCCCCACGATCAATCCGGCGAACGCTCCCGCGGCGACCAGCACCGGGTTGAGTGTCGACTGCAATGTGGCGGCAGACGGCGCCGCACGCTGCACCACTGTCGCGCCGACCGGCGGTGGGCCACCGCCCAAGGGGCGTTCCAGCTCGTTGATTGTGGCGATCAGCTCGTCGGCGACCGCGTTAGCGAGGGTGGCCGCCGTCTCGGCATTGGTGTCATCGACGCCGATGTCCAAAATGATGGTGGCCGGCGGCACGTCGACATGCAGACGCTGCGCCAAATCGAGGGGACTGCTGTTCGTTCCGGCCCGGCGAACCGCGTTGGAGAGCACTTTCAGGTCCGACGCCAGGACCTTGTAGGTCAGCACACGCTGCTGACCAGCCAGCGTCGCCTGGTACACGTCGCTGACGTCGACGGCGTTGGTGGTGACGAACAGTCGGGTGCTCGCGCGGTATTCGTTGGCCCCCGCCCAGCTCCACAGGGCGCCAACGAAAGCACCGACAATCGTTGCCGCAGTCAGCCAGACCACATAACGCCTGCGCACAGCGCCTAATGCTACCCAAAACTGAGCCGATCAGTCGGTTTTCTGTTCACAGGGAGCTTTGGCGGCGCACAATGGCATGGTCCCAACGCCACTGAATCCGTCGAAGGCAGGTGGGGGGTGCAGCTCAGCGTCTTCGGCCGAGTCCTGCTGGACAGCCGCCGCGCAGTCGTCGTCGCTCTCCTTCTCGGTGCCCTGATGGGGCTGGCGTATTCGCTGCGGCAGCAGCCCATCTACACCACAACTGCGCGCGTCATCGTGGTCGCCGATCCCGACCAAAGACCGTTCGCCGACCTTGCCGCGCTCTTTCTTTCGCAACGCCGGGCGCGTGACTTCCTGACCCTGCTGACCAGTCCAGCGCTGCTACAACGAGCTGTCGTCGTGTACGGCCTGCCCACCACCGCCGAAGATCTCCGGAATAACCTGACGATCACGTCGCCACGGGACACGGCCCTGATCGATATCACTGCCACAGCACCCACCGGTGAACTGGCCACCAAGTACGTCGTGACCGTCGCGCAAGAATTCGTCACCGCTGCGTCGGAATTGGAAAAGCAAGGGGCCGTGCATGTCCGAGTCGTCGACCCCGCCGCCGTCCCGCCCTACCGCTCACGTCCGCGCACAGCCAAGAACATCGTCGACGCCGCACTGGCGCTGGCGTTGGTAGCTCTGGTGGCCAGCTTCTACCGCGCACGCCGCAACCCCAAACTGGGCTACCTGCCTGATCTGCGCACCATCGGCGACGTGCCGGTGATCGGCATGATCGAGGTCGGCGGACGCACCCACCTGGCCGGGCGGCGGTCCAGGCACCGACAGACGGCTCAGCTCAGCCAGGGGGTGGATCGCATCGCCGAGCGGCTGGTCGCAGCGGGCGCGTCAATTTCACTGGCCCCCCCGGAGCACCAAGCCGCCCACCCGGCGACGCCACGTCCGGAGCTCCGGTACCTGCGAGCCTGCTTCGGCGATGCCGAGGGCTGGCTGATTGTCGCCGCCAGCCGAAAGCCCCACAACAGCTCCGGAAACGGCCGGCACAGCCGCTGGGAAATGTTGACGAGTGACCTGTTGGCGCTGCGCATCACCGAGTCGCGGCTCGCGGCACGCCGGGCCATGTCGTTGGCTGCGGTGGGCACCGCGACGCGGCCGATGCACGTCGGCATCATCTCGACAGATTCGCGATGGGACGAATTGCGGCGCTTCGCCGACCAACTCAACGACAACGGTCGGCTGGCGGTGATGGTGATTGTCGACAGCAAGGTGATCGAGCGCACCAGCGCCGACGGCGACAGCGTGGAGCGCGCACGCATCGGGTAAGGAACGAGCGGTACGACGAGGGGGGCGTTGCGCTGCGATGGCAATCCTGATTCTTTTGGCGGCAACAGCATCGATCTGGGTGGCGGTCGGCGACCCACGCCTCCTGATGCAAGGCGCAGATCGGTTCACTGTGGTGTGGGTGTTCCTGGTGGCCGCCTGGCCCTTCATCACCGTCTATGTCGTCGGCCCTCTGATCTGGGCGTCGCCGGACCAGGCCGGCAGATTCTTTCCTGCCCTGCAGTACACGCCCGCGGCGATCTGTTCGACGGTCGGGGTGGTGCGTGGTCTGCGGGAGTCACGGACCCAGGTCAGCCTGCCCGCCGCGCTGATCGGCTCCTCACTGCTGTTCGCGGCCGTCTCGGTCTGGTTCTCCGGGCGTGTGCAGGTGCTCAATTTCATCATGGCGGGAGCACTGTTCATGGGTGTTGTGCTCAAGCAGGGCGTAACACCGGTGCGTACGCTGAGCGTGGCCGCGCAAGTATCGCTGCTCGCGATGTCGGCCGCTGTGACGCTGGCCGTGATCGTCAACCCCGGCCGGGTCCTGACCCACTGTCGCCTCGACAAGTGCGGAGCCCTCACGCAGGTGCTGACCTCACCATTGTCGGCGAACGGCAATGTGCTCGGCATAGCGACGGTGCTGCTCATCCCCTTCGCCTGCGCGACCTTGACGCTGCGGCGCTGCGTGGTGCTGCTGGCCGGCGTCGGGGCCTTTCAACTGCTGGCGATGAGCAGGACTGCGATCTTCGCGCTCGTGACGGTCTCGGTCGCGCTGCTGCTCATCAAGGCGGGGACCAGCTTGCGGTGGCAGCTGCGGGTGGCATCCACCGCCCTCGCCGTCGGGTTCTGTGCGTCGTTCTTCCCCCTCTTCGTGAAATTCAGCGGCTCGTCATACGCCGAACGCGGCTACGTCTGGCAGGCGGGGCGTGACGCGATCGGAGCGGCGCCGGTCTTCGGCCATGGGCCGAGCTACTGGTGGCTGATCGCCCAGAACGCACTTTTCGATGTCAACTACTCGCCTCACAACGGCTGGTACGACATATTGATCTCGGTGGGCGCCTGGGGGGTGCTGGTGGTGGTCGGCGGCGTGATTCTGCAGCTGACGACGACAGCGAGTGCCGCACTGCCCTACCTCTTCACCTACTACGCGTGCGTTTTGTCGATCAATGTCTTCGAATCCGTCTACGTACCATACTTTTTGGGAATTATGCCGATAGCCGCCCTACTGCCGCTGATGCTGTACGAGCCGAAGTCGGCCGCCGATCCGGAACTGGAGTCCAACCTGACGGCCTCGTCCCGCTGACAACGGACTCGCACGGTTAGCCGCCGCAGCGCCACCAGGGGGATTCCGCCCTTCGGACACCGGGCATCGCAGGCGCACATACCCGCCCGGTATTACCGGACTACCTCACCGGCCACGGGCCGAATTAGGGTAGTCGATCACGCTTGTGGCGGGCGTGGCTGCGCTCAACAATCTCCGAATGATGCCCACACCCATGAACGCCGCACCTGTGTCGCGCTGGTCGGTGCCGGCGCAGCCTCCGAGAAGGGCCAACTCGGGTCGATGGTCCAGCACCACACCGCCTGTCGGGCTCGTCGCCGCGGTCCTCGTCCTCTTGGCCTGTTGCGGAACTGCCTGCAGCCATCCCGCGGTGCACGCCGAGAAGATCGACAAGTCCACCTTCAAGGGCACCTGGCCCTTGAAGGTGGACTCGGGAGTCCTTGCGTGCGATGGCGGTGCTGTCACCTTCACCTCCAGCGACACCAACGACACCTACGCGCTCAACGCGCTGGCGAGTAAAGCCACGGATAAGAGTTGGCAGCCGGATTCCGAGCACATCTGGCTGGCCGCCGCGGGCGGACACGAAGGCAACCCCGGTGTACCGCGAACATCGATGACCGACTTGATCAACGAAGGGCTCAAGTTGTGCGGGCCGCCGTGGGATATGCCGTCGACAACGCCCCAGCCCGAGGCCACACCGTCGACCGCGGTCGCCGCCGATGCGGCCGACCCGCAAGCCGACCTGCCGACGACGCAGCTGGAATTGCCGTTCACCGATCTGGACAGGCCGGGCGGTGTGGCGGTGGACCGCGCCGGCAACATCTATGTCGCCGACACCGGCAATGCCCGGGTGCTGAAAATGCCGGTGGGATCGAATCGGCAGGCCATGCTGCCCTTTACCGGCCTGCTCAATCCAGACAGCGTGGCGGTGGACCAAGCCGGCAACGTCTACGTCACCGACTATGGAAGCAACTCGGTGCTGAAACTGTCAGGTAAGTCAAAAAAGCAGACCAAGCTGCCGTTCACCGGCCTAAAAGCTCCCACCGGGACCGCAGTGGACGTTGCCGGCAACGTCTACGTGACCGACTACGGCAACCACCGGGCGCTGATCCTGATGGCCGGTTCGAAGGCCCCGGTCGAACTGAAGCTGCCGTTCGTCGGGCTGACAGCTCCCACCGGGATTGCGGTGGATCAGGCGGGCAACAAGTACCTCACCGGTTACGGCAACGCCCAGGTGCTGAAACTGCTCGCCGGGTCAAGCGCCCCGGTGAAGCTCCCGTTCACCCGTTTCACCGGTCCGAATCCGCCCAACGGTGTGGCGGTGGACACCAAGGGGAACGTTTACGTCGTCGACGGTCTTCACCAAAGGGTGGTCGAGCTGCCCGCACAGTCGACCCGCCAGGTGGAGTTGGCGTTCGGCACGGGCGCGGGCAATCCCCGAAGCGGTGTGGCGGTGGATCGCGCCGGCAACGTCTATGTCTCCGACAGCCATCGGGTGCTCAAGCTATCGCGGGAGTAGCGGCGGGGCCGCAGTCGGTTCGGTGGCCTGATCGCGGCGCGCCGCGCCGCGGATCCGCATCGTCTGGATGAACGCGAATACCACTGCCACGCAGGAGAACACGTTCGACACCGTGATGCCGGTGGTGCTGTTGATCGCCAGCAGGACGTCACCTTCCAGTGCCCCGTCGGCGAACGGCCAGATCAACGCGGACACCACGACCGCTGTGATCGACCATCGGCTGGGCTTGGCGGCACACCACGCCATCGAGGAGAAGAGCGCGTTCATGGCCACAATGCTGTAGAACAGCTGCTGGTCGGCGGCGAATATCGAAGTGGCGGCAGCGGGCACGGCTCATCCCTCTTTTCCGAGCTGGCGCAGATGCGCATCGGTCTCACGCAGGCCCGCAGGCGAGCCGATCTCATAGAAGCGTTCGCACACCTCGAATCCGGCCACCTCGTCCCGGCAGACCAGGGAGAACAAGACGTCGGCCAGATCCGTGTTCTGTCCGGCCGGTACGGACTCCAGTGCCTGCCGGCGTAACAGCAGCAGCCCGAAGTCGATGTGCTTCATGGCGGGGTCGGTGCTTTTCTTGTCGTAGGCCGCGATTCGGCCATCCCGGAAGAGCACGTTGCTCTTGTCCCATCTGTCCTCGTTGCGGCACACCGTCATCAATGCCGGCCGTCGGTCCGACCGGAACGACGCCCAGATGGGACGCAGATCGACATCCAAGTAGGAGTCCCCGTAGACGACCCAGAAGACTTCTCCCAGCTGTGCACCGGCCTTCTTCAGGGCGCCCGCGGTGCCCAGCAGCCTGTCCCCGTCGAATGACACCGAAACCGACAGTCCGAAAGCCGACCCGTCCCCGACGAACTCCTGCACCGCCGCGCCCAGATGCCCCAGGCACAGCACGACCTGCGTCAGCCCCTGTCTCTTGAAGAGCCGGAGCTGGTGGGCGATGAAGGGCTCGCCGGCCACCTCCAGCATGGACTTGGGCACCGACCCCGTCAGCGGCCGCATGCGGGTGGCCAAGCCACCGGCCAGAACCGCGACGGGGGGAAGTCGCATCACGATGCGACGACGATCTTCGTGCCCTCGAAGTCGAAGCGGAACCGCACCTCCGTCATGCCCGCGCCCATCAAGGCGTGCCGCAGGCGAACCTTGTCCTCGGCGTAGAACATCAGGAATCCGCCGCCACCGGCGCCGATCAGCTTCCCCCCGACGGCGCCGTTCCGGAGGGCCAGTTCATACCAGTCGTTTATCTCAGGGTTCGACATCGATCCGGACCGCTTTTTCTTGAATTCCCAGTGCGTGTTCATCAGGCGGCCGAACTCGTGGAGGTCCCCCTTCTCCAGGGCGTCCCGGCTCTTGAAACCGAGCTCCTTGACGAAGTGCAGGTTCTGGAGCATGTCGTCGGCCCGCTTCTTGCTCTGATCGTCCTGCTCTTTGAGGATCGATGACGCTGAGCGGGAGTAGCCGGTGAAGAAGAGCAGCAGATTGTCCTCGAGGTTGTACAAGGTCTCCGTCGACACCTTCAGTGGGCCCGCCTCCACCTTGCCGTCCTTGCGGAAGGTGAAGCAGGTCAGACCTCCGTAGGCCGCGATGTACTGGTCCTGTTTGCCGATGGGGTCATTCAGAAGGTCCAACTCGATATGGCAGGCCTGCTCCGCCAGCTCCTCCGGGTGCACCAGGTTCTTCTGGTAGGTGTGCAGCGTCTTCAGCAGCGCCGTCGTGAAACTGCCTGACGAGCCCAACCCGGTGCCGGCCGGTATGTCGGCCATGCTGGTCAGCTCCAGGTTGGTCTCATTGATTCCCAACATCTTCAACGCCTCGCGGATGATCGGATGCTGGACCTCATCGGCCGACGACACCAGCTCCATCTGGGAGTATTTGATGATCATGTCGTGCCCGAAGGTCTGGTGCAGCGTCAGGTACACGTACTTGTCTATGGCCGCGGCCACCAGAAACCCTTCGTGGTCCCGGTAATACGACGGCAGGTCGGTACCACCGCCGCCGAGGGAGATACGCAGGGGACTGCGGCTGATGATCACGGCTTGCTCGCTCGGTAGATGG
>NZ_JRMK01000139.1:0-9002 GCF_000972925.1 Mycobacterium sp. UM_Kg1
ATTGCCACTGAGGCCTTGGCAGCCATGAAAGCTCCTCTATTCGAATCTATTCGAAAACCAGCCGGACCGAACCCAGCCCGGAAAACTCGGCGACGCAGTCGTCGCCGGCGTGTACGTCGATGGCCCGGGTCGCGGTTCCCGGCAGCACAATGTCGCCGGCCTTCAACCGCACTCCGAAACTCTCCACCTTGCGAGCGAGCCAGGCCACCGCGGTGACCGGGTTGCCCAGCACCGCATCGCTACGGCCTTCGGCGACTACCTCACCGTTCTTGATCAGGCTCGCATCGATGTTCTTGATATCGATGTCCCCGGGCTTGACCCGCTGCTTGCCCAGGACGAACCCGGCCGACGAAGCGTTGTCGGCGATGGTGTCGCAGAGTTTGATCTTCCAGTCGCGAATCCGGCTGTCGATCAACTCGATCGCCGGGGCGAAGGCCTCGGTGGCCGCCAGCACGTCCTCTTCGGTGCAGTCCGCGCCGGGCAGATCCTTGGCCAGGATGAACGCGACCTCGACCTCGACCCGGGGGTAGAGGTAGTTCGACGCCTTGACCGGGGAGTCCTCGAAAACCTGCATCTCGTTGAGCAGGTGCCCGTAGTCCGGCTCGTCGACGCCCATCATCTGCTGCATCGCCGCACTGGACAGGCCGACTTTGTGGCCCACGACGCGTGCGCCTTCGGCGATCCGCTGCCGGATGTTGATCAGCTGGATCTCGTAGGCGTCGACGACGTCGATGCCGGGCTGCGCCGCCGTCAACGGAGCCATCGGTACCCGGCTGCGTTCGGCCTGCGCCAACTCGGCAGCGAGCTCCTCACGGATCTGGGCGCTGAGCATGAAGGTCCCCTCGGGTGGTGGTGAGCGGGTGAAACGTGCCGTTCAGCGGCAATTCTAGGACGTGTTCTACTTTTTCGTTCTGGCGGTCCAGGCGCAGCCAAAACCGGTGGTAGGCAGCCCACCGGCCCGGCGAAGGCGCAGAACTACGATTTGCCGGCGTAGTCGACGTGCCAGTGCTTGACGCCGTTGAGCCAGCCTGATCGCAGCCGCTGGGGACGGTCCAGCGGGGTCAGGTCGGGCATGTTGTCGGCGATCGCGTCGAACATCAGCCCAATGGTCATCCGCGCCAGGTGCGTGCCGATGCAGTAGTGCGCACCGGTGCCGCCGAAGCCGACATGCGGGTTGGGTTCACGCAGAATGTCGAAGGTGTACGGGTCGGTGAACACGTCCTCGTCGAAGTTGGCCGAACGGTAGAACATCACCACTCGCTGACCCTGCTCGATCAGCGTGCCGTTGAGGTTGTGGTCGCGGGTCGCGGTGCGCTGAAAAGCAGTCACCGGCGTTGCCCACCGCACCACCTCGTCGGCCGTGGTGGCCGGACGCTCCCTGATGAACAGCTCCCATTGGTCGGGATGTTCGGTGAACGCCATCATTCCCTGCGTGATCGAGTTGCGAGTGGTCTCGCTGCCGGCCACCGCCAGCAGAATGATGAAGTAACCCAGCTCGTCGTCGTTGAGCTTCTCCCCGTCGAGATCGGCTTCCACCAGGGTGGTCACGATGTCGTGGCCCGGGTTGCGGCGCTTGAGCTCGGCCAGTTCCAGCCCGTAGCCGATGATCTCCAGCGCTGCGGTCGCCGGGTCATAGTGCGCGAATTCCGGGTCGTCGTAGGAGGTCATCTGGTTGGTCCAGTCGAACAGCTTTCCGCGATCCTCCTGCGGCACCCCCATCAGCCCCGCGATGGCCTGCAACGGCAATTCCGAAGCCACCTCCACCACGAAGTCGCCGCTGCCCCGGGCCAGCGCATCCTTGGCGATCTGTTGCGCCCGCGCCCGCAGATCGTCGTGCAGCGGCAGGATGTGGCGCGGCGTGAAACCACGGGAGATGATCCGGCGCTGCCGCGTGTGTTTGGGCGCATCCTGATTGAGCATCAGGATGCGCTGCGCGTCGAGCTGCTCGCGAGTCGTCTCGTCGTGAAACCGGGGGATCGCCCCGTTCACCTCACTGGAGAACACCTCGTCGAGCCGCGAGATCTCCTTGATGTCCTCGTGCCGGGTGATGGCCCAGTAGCCACCGTCTTTGAATCCGCCGCTCTTGTCATCCGGCTGCGCGATCCACTTGATCGGTTCGTTGCGCCGCAGTTCGGCGAACTCTGCGTCGGGCAGTCGCTCGGCGTAGATCTCCGGATCGGTGAGGTCGAATCCGGCGGGAAGGCAAGTGGCTGACGAGACGGTAGGGCTGGCCACAATGGCGACTCCTCACTGGTGAAGTGCCGACTACGATACTTTTTCGCCGCAGCTCAGCGGGGCTTTACCAGAGGGAAAAGGGCATAAAGACCCCGCTGACAAGACGGAAATGGAACACGTTCTACCCGGCGGCCGGCTGGGCTCAACCGGCCCGGAACAGCCGGATTACCAGCAGGCTGGGGAGTCGTTGCCGGGGACTCGCCCAGGCAGTACGGCCAGCCAACTGGCGCCCGGGCGGGGCGGTTTTATAACGTGTTCTACATGGCCGAACAGGAGTACGACGTCGTCGTGGTCGGAAGCGGCGGCGCCGGTATGGTCGCCGCGCTGACTGCCGCCCACCACGGACTGTCCACCATCGTCATCGAGAAGGCTGCCCACTTCGGCGGCTCGACCGCCCGCTCCGGCGGTGGTGTGTGGATTCCCAACAACGAGGTGTTGCAGCGCGCGGGGGTCAAAGACGACCCACGGGCGGCGCGCACCTACCTGCACACGATCATCGGCGACGTGGTGCCGGCCGAGAAGATCGACACCTACCTGCAGCGCGGGCCGGAGATGCTGTCGTTCGTGCTGAAGCACTCACCGCTGAAGATGTGCTGGGTTCCCGGTTACGCCGACTACTACCCCGAGCAGCCCGGCGGCAAGCCGACCGGACGTTCCATCGAGCCCAAGCCGTTCAACGCCAAGAAGCTGGGCGCCGACATGGCCGGCCTGGAACCGGCCTACGGCAAGGTCCCGCTGAACGTGGTTGTCATGCAGCAGGATTACGTTCGACTCAACCAGCTCAAGCGCCACCCGCGCGGTATGCTGCGCAGCCTGAAAGTCGGCGCCCGCACCATGTGGGCCCAAGCCACCGGCAAGAACCTGGTCGGCATGGGCCGCGCCCTGATCGCGCCGCTGCGCATCGGCCTGCGCGAGGCCGGTGTCCCCGTCGAGCTCAACACCGCGCTGACCGACCTGTACGTCGAGGACGGCGTGGTCCGGGGCGTTTACGTACGCGGGGCATCCGACCCCGAGTCGGCGGAGCCGCGGTTGATCCGGGCCCGGCGCGGGGTGATCCTGGCCAGCGGGGGCTTCGAGCACAACGAACAGATGCGGGTCAAGTACCAGCGCGCTCCGATCACCACCGAGTGGACGGTGGGGGCAAAGGCCAACACCGGCGACGGCATTCTGGCCGGCGAGAAGCTGGGGGCCGCGCTGGACATCATGGAGGACTCCTGGTGGGGGCCGACGGTGCCGCTGCCCGGGGCGCCGTGGTTCGCACTCTCGGAGCGCAACTCGCCCGGATCGATCATCGTGAACATGGCCGGCAAGCGGTTTATGAATGAGTCGATGCCCTACGTCGAGGCCTGCCACCACATGTACGGCGGCCAGTACGGTCAGGGCCCCGGACCCGGCGAGAACGTGCCGGCGTGGCTGGTCTTCGACCAGCGCTACCGCAACAACTACATCTTCGCCGGCCTGCAGCCGGGACAGCGGATTCCCAAGAAGTGGCTGGAGTCGGGCGTGATCGTCTCCGCCGACACCCTTGAGGAGCTGGCAACCAAGACCGGTGTGCCGGCCGCCGCATTGACCGCGACCGTCGAGCGCTTCAACGAGTTCGCCCGCAACGGCGTGGACGAGGACTTCCATCGCGGGGAGAGCGCCTACGACCGCTACTACGGCGACCCGACCAACAAGCCGAACCCCAATCTGGGCCAGATCGCTTCGGGCCCGTTCTACGCCGCCAAGCTGGTGCCGGGAGACCTGGGCACCAAGGGCGGGATCCGTACCGACGTGAACGGCCGGGCACTGCGCGACGACGGCACCGTCATCGCGGGGCTCTACGCGGCCGGCAACGTGAGCGCTCCGGTGATGGGCCACACGTATCCGGGCCCCGGCGGCACCATCGGCCCCGCCATGACTTTCGGCTACCTGGCCGCTCTCGACATCGCTGGCGCGCAACCCGGAAAGGCCTGATATGGCGATCGATCTCGACGTCGCACTGGGAGCAGAATTCGGTCAGGTCGAATTCTCCTGGACCGCAACCAATGTGCAGCTCTACAACCTGGCGCTGGGCGCCGGGTCTGACCCGATGGACCCGCGGGAGCTGAGCTACGTCATCGACGGCAGCCCGCAGGTGCTGCCGACCTTCGGATGCGTCGCCGCTTCCTTTAATGACGTGAATCCGCCGAAGGTGAGCTGGCCCGGTGTCGAGATCGACCTGGCGAAGATTCTGCACGCCTCAGAGCGGGTCACCGTACCGGCGCCTCTGCCGCCGTCGGGCAGTGCGCGGGCAGTGAGCCGGATCTCCGACGTGTGGGACAAGGGCAAAGCCGCGGTGGTGGTGCTCGAGACCTCGGTCACCAGTACGGACGGCACGCCCCTGTGGACGCAGCACAGGTCTATCTTCGCCCGTGGCGAAGGCGGCTTCGGCGGCGAGCGGGGACCGTCGACGGCGAGCGAACTGCCCGACCGCGCACCGGACTTCGAGATCGACATTCCGGTGTCGCCGCAACAGGCGCTGTTGTACCGACTCTGCGGCGACCGCAACCCGCTGCATTCGGACCCCGCATTCGCCGCCGCGGCCGGTTTCGACCGCCCGATCCTGCACGGGCTGTGCACCTACGGCATGACCTGCAAGGCCGCGGTCGACACCGTGCTGGGCGGCGACGCCGGAGCGGTCCGCTCCTTCGGCGCCCGGTTCGCCGGCGTGGTCTTCCCGGGCGAGACCCTGCGGGCCCGGCTGTGGAAGGACGGCGACCGGCTGGTGGGCGGTGTCGTGGCACCCGCACGTGACGACGCCACCATCCTCACCGACGTGGAGCTGATCCCGGCTTAGCCTCCCCCGCGCCGGCGTTTCACGCCGCAGCACCTAATTGAAAATGACTTTCATCTTCGATATGGTGAGCGGCATGACCGCGCCGGTATGGATGGCTTCTCCGCCAGAAGTACATTCGGCCGCACTGAGCACCGGCCCCGGGCCGGGTCCCCTCCTGGCCGCTGCCGACGCGTGGTCATCGCTGAGCGCGGAGTACACCGCTGTCGCCGAGGCGCTGCGGGAGGTGCTCGGCGCCACCGCGGCAGCGGCATGGCAGGGACCGAGTGCCGAAAGCTATCGCGCCGCGCATCTGCCCTACCTGGCCTGGCTGGCGACCGCCGGCGCCGACAGTGCCGCGCACGCCGCCCAGCACGAAACGGCGGCCGCCGCATACGTCAGCGCGCTGGCGGCCATGCCGACGCTGGCCGAGCTGGCCACCAACCACGCCGTCCACGGGGTACTGGTCGCCACCAACTTCTTCGGTATCAACACCATTCCGATTGCGCTCAACGAGGCCGACTACGTTCGGATGTGGGTCCAGGCCGCCACCACAATGGCCGGCTATGACGCGGTCGCCGGCGCGGCACTCGCGTCCGCTCCGCAGCTCACCCCGGCACCGGCCGTCGTCAATCACGACGAGCACGGCCATGACGACCACGATGAGCACGATCACGACGACCACGACCATGACGACCACGGCGATCATGGCGATCACGATGACCACGACCACGACCACGGCGGCGGCGATCACGACCACGACCACGGCGGCGGCGGAACCCATGACGGCTCGCTGACCCCCGCCGACTTGCAGTGGTGGACGGAATTCTTCGGCGAACTCGGCCACTACGGCGAGATCCTGCTGAACGACCTGCTCACCAATCCCGGGGCGTTCATGAGCGACCTGTCGTGGATCATGGCGGATCTGACCTTTCACGCCGCCCAGATCGCCTCCACCCTGAATCAGTTCGCACCGGCGCTGCTTCAGCCGGCTCTGACGCTGGCAGTGGGCAACCTGGGCTGGGCCGCCGGCTTGGCCGGACTCGCCGGCATCCAACCGCCGCCCCTGCCGGCTGCTGCCCCCGTAGAGCAGATCACTCCGGTGGCTCCCAGTGCCGGCGTTTCTGCTCCCACGCCGCCATCCCCCGCGTCCGCGCCTGCGGCACCGCCCCCGGCGGCATCGATGCCCGCGACCAGTGCCCCGCCGGCCTCGATGCCGCCGTCATCGCCGCCCCCCGCCGGCGGCCCGGGTTTCTTCCCGCCGTACGTGATCGGGCCTCCCGGCTCGGCCAGCTGGATCGGTGCGAAAGCCCGCACCCGCGGCGTGACCAAAGCGGTGAACCCGGAGCAGGCCGGCGAAGAAGCCGCGGTGGCCGCTGCCGCACGGGACCGGGCCCGCGGCCGGCGACGCCGCAGCGCCAGGGGGCACGCAGACGAGTTCATCCGGGTCTACGCCGACGCCACGCCGACGCCCGACGCCGGCCCGGAGACCTGCACCCGGCCGTCTGCGCGCAGTGCCGGCAGTCTCGGCTTCACCGGCGCCTACGCCGCGGCGACCACCTCCGCGGCCGGATTGACGACGCTGGCCGGCGGCAACTTCGCCAACAGCCCGACCATGCCGCTGCTGCCCGAGAGCTGGGGCGAGGCAGACTAACCCAGGATCAGGCCAGAGGTGGGAACACCAGTCCCCGCGGTGACCAGCACGTGCTCGACGTTGTCGACCTGGTTGACCGAGGTTCCGCGCAGCTGGCGTACGCCCTCGGCGATGCCGTTCATGCCGTGCACATAGGCTTCGCCGAGCTGGCCCCCGTGGGTGTTGATCGGCAACCTGCCGCCGAGTTCGATGGCCCCGCCGGCGATGAAGTCCTTGGCCTCCCCTTTACCGCAGAAGCCCAACTCCTCCAGCTGGATCAGCGTGTAGGGGGTGAAGTGGTCGTAGAGCACCGCGGTCTGGATGTCGGCCGGCGTCAGACCCGACTGCGCCCACAGTTGCCTGCCGACCAAGCCCATCTCGGGTAGCCCGAGCTCCTCGCGATAGTAGGAGTACATGGTGAACTGGTCGGCCCCGGCGCCCTGGGCTGCCGCCTCGATGACTACGGGTCGGTGCTTGAGGTCGCGGGCCCGCTCCGGGGTGGTCACAACGATCGCCACCCCGCCGTCGGTCTCCTGGCAGCAGTCCAGCAGGCGCAACGGTTCGGCGATCCATCGCGAGTTCTGGTGATCCTCGATGGTGATCGGCTTACCGTAGAAGTGCGCCTTGGGGTTGGTGGCGGCATGTTTACGATCGGCCACCGAGACCACACCGAAATCGGCGCTGGTGGCGCCGTATTCGTGCATGTAGCGCTGAGCGATCATCGCCACCGAGGCCGCCGGGGTGCTCAGCCCGTGCGGATAGGACCAGCTGTACTCCACACCGCGGGAGTCGGCGTTGACCGTCAGGCCGGTCATCACCTGGCCGAACCGGAACTCCGAACGCTCGTTGAAAGCCCGGTAGGCCACCACGACCTCGGCGACGCCGGTCGCCACCGCCAGCGCAGCCTGCTGCACGGTGGCCGCGGCGGCACCGCCGCCGTAACCGATCTGGGAGAAGAAGGTCAGATCGCCGATTCCGGTGGCACGCGCAACAGCGGTCTCCAGGTTGGAGTCCATGGTGAAGGTGACCAGCCCGTCGACGTCGGAAGGCTTCAGGCCCGCATCGTCGAGGGCGTCGAGCACCGCTTCGGCGGCCAGGCGCAGTTCGCTGCGCCCGGACGCCTTGGAGAAGTCGGTCGCGCCGATGCCGGCGATAGCCGCCTTGCCGGACAACATCATGCCTCCCCGAGGGTGAGAGTGGCGGTGGCGACGACGTGGTCGCCGAGACTGTTGTTCCCGACGACCTTGACCGTGACCACCCCGTCGTCCACGGCGGTCACCTCACCGCTGAAGGTGACGGTGTCGTAGGCGTACCACGGCACGCCCAGCCGCAGCGCGATCGAGCGGATCACCGCGTTAGACCCGGCCCAGTCGGTGATGTAACGCTGAACCAGTCCGGTGTCGGTGAGGATGTTGACGAAGATGTCCTTGGATCCCTTGGCCTGCGCCTTGTCACGGTCGTGGTGCACGTCCTGGTAGTCGCGGGTGGCGATAGCCGTGGAGACGATGAACGTCGGGTCACCGTAGATCTTCAGCTCGGGCAGCTTGGTGCCCACTTCGGCAGTCGGAGCGCTCACGCCTGGTCTCCTTCCACCGGCTCCCAGGCGTAGAGGCTCCACGCCGGACCGGCATCGCTGGCCGGAAAATCGAGATAGGTTGCGCGGACCGGCATTCCGATCCGCACCGTCGCGGGGTCGGCGCCGCGGAGCTCGCCGAGCATCCGCACGCCCTCCTCCAGCTCCACCAGTGCGATCACGAAGGGCAGGCTGCGGCCGGGAACTTTCGGAGCGTGGTGCACGACATAGCTGAACACCGTTCCCCTGCCGCTGGAAACGACGTAGTCGGTGGTCTCGGTCTTGTCCTTCCAGACCGCGGGCACCGGCGGATGCTGCAGACTGCCGTCCGGTCGCTGCTGAATACGCAGCTCATGCGCGACCACCCCGTCCCAGAAGTACTGGGAGTCCTTCGACCATGACGGGCGCATCATCTTGTCGGGATCGAGATCCTCCGGTACCTCCGCTGACGAGCCCGGGTTCTCCCTGTCGGCGGGCAGGAACTTCAGGATGCGCCAGATCATGTCGGCGACGTTCTCTTCGCCTACCCACCACCGGATCTTCTGGGTGATGAAGTAGCCCTCGCCCAGGCCGGTCTTCTTGGGCCCCACGATGTCGGTCACCTCGGCGGTGACACTGACCTCCTCGCCGGGCCGCAGATAGCGGTGATAGGTCTGCTCACAGTTGGTCGCCACCACACCGACATAACCCGCCCCGTCGAACAGTTCCATGACCTTGCCCAGCGGGTCGTCGGCGGGCCGCTGTCCCCCCAGGCCCATCATCGTCCA
>NZ_JRMK01000140.1:0-8793 GCF_000972925.1 Mycobacterium sp. UM_Kg1
GCTGTCGGCGGCGGTGTCGGCGATCACCTGGTGGATGTCGTGGCTTTTGGCGGCCAGGAACCGCTGGAACTGCCGGGCGCCGGCGGGGGTGTCCAACGCCAGCGACCGCGGGTGGGCCAGGACGGCGCGCAGTTCGGCCTCGATACTGTCGAGCCGTTTGCGGCTCTGCAGCACTACCTGCGCGGCGCCGTGCACCGTCGCCGCGAAAGCCCGGTCGGCCTGGGCGGACGTCTGCAGCCGCCGCGCCAGGACGTCCTCGCGTCCGCGCGCGGCATCGGCGTGAGCGCCGAGTTCCTCGGGCATAGTGGCGACGTTAGTTCAGCGGCGACCATCGCGGTATTCACCCGAGATGTCAGTCCTTGAAATACACCAGCTGATGGGTGCTGGCCAGCAGCCGGCCGGCGCGCGACCACAGGTGCGCGCTCTGGTCGAAGTAACCGCGCGAGAACCGGTTGGCGTGCGCGCTGGCCAACAGGAAATCACTGCCGAGAGAATCGATTTCACGTTGGTCGGCGTGAAAATAGGTGGTCAGCGAGATGGTGCCGGCCGGCAGGAATCTACCGCGGCGCAGGAAGGCCCGCGGGAAAAAGACATCCGACAGGCAGGCCAGCGCGGTGAAGTCCAGCGCCCGGCCTTCGGCGTCGCGTACCCACAGCGTCGTGGTCGAGGAAGTACTGGGCTCCACGGCCCCCAGCGGCACCGGGCCCTCGGCGAACCGCATGTCGTAACGCCTGGCCCAGATGATCGCGTCGACGAAGGACCCGCGGGGAAGCTGCTCGGGTGCGGGGACGCTCGGCGGGCGGGTTTCGTCGTCGGCCCAGGTGTCGCGGTGCAGGCCGAACAGCGCGGTCGCCGTCGTCTTGACCTCGTCGCCCTGGCGAAGCTCGAGCACCCAGTGCTGGTTGCTGCGGTTGGTGCGGGCGGCCCGCAGACCGATGTCGAACGCGCCGTCGGCGATGGGCGCGGCGAAGTTGACGGTCAGCGCCAGTGGATCGCCGATGCGGTCGGGATGGGACTCCACGGCGTGCAACAGCACCGCCGCGGTGATCCCCCCGAACGGCCCGACCATGTTGACCCACTCCGGGTCGGTGGCCCCGCGGAACGTCTCGGCGTCGACGGCGTCGAGGTGCACGGCGCGGTCGAAGGGGTGTTCGGTCACAGCGGCCCTCCCGGCAGGCGGAACGATATCGGTCACGCTATCGCGGGCGGTCAGCCCGGATTGACCGCCGTCACCACCCAGGTGTGCCCGGGGAACTTCAGGACTCCGTCGACGCGGTGCCGGCGCAGCTCGCCGCGCAGGTCCTCGACCACACCGGCCCAGCCGTCCTCGCCGAGCCGGGACGGCAACTCGGCGCGGGCCTGCTGGCCGGTGCGGTTGGACAGGATCATCGTCAGGCGTTCCTCGACGCCGTCGCTGCCGTCGATGCTGAAATTGCAGACCCCGTCGAACGCTTCGACGCCCACCTGCGCCCAGCCGGCGTCGGCCAGGACAGCGCGCACCCGGTCGGCGTTGCCGAAGGCCAGCGGACCCGGCGCGGCGGGATCCACCGCGGCAGGTGGCGATTCCAGCTGTGCGGCCAGCAGCTCGACGCCCACGGAGAACATCGGGTTGTCGCCTTCGCGCCAGCACACCAATGCCAACCCGGCGCCCGGTGCTGCGCCGCAGCGGATGTTGGTGAACGCGGCCACCGGGTCGTCGAAGAACATCACCCCGAACCGCGAGACGACCCGGTCAAACGGCGCGCCGCCGGCCCGCAGGTCCAGGGTCTGGGCGTCCCCGAGCGTCACGGTGGCCTGCGGAACCCGCCGGCGGGCCGCGGTCACCATCGGCTCGGAGATATCGACGCCATACGGGACGGCGCCCAGTTCTGCCGCGCGCTGCAGCAGCGTCCCCGAACCGCAACCGATGTCGAGCACCCGTGCGCCGGCTCGGATGTCGGCGGCCTGGATCACGGCGTCGGCGAACGGGGCAAGTGCCGCCTCGAAGATCGCCGCATTGTCGACCCAATCCAGACCTTGGGTCGCCCAGGCTTGCTGCTGATCCTCGTTGGCCATGGGCCCAGCGTAGGGTGCGGCGCGGTCTAGCCTGTTAGCCGTGGATGGCCAGGCGTTCTACACCCAGACCGGGTCCGGGCAGTTCGACAGTTCACCGCTGACCGCTGGGCCGTGGAGCGCGGCGAGCCAGCACGGCGGGCCGCCGTCGGCACTGCTGGCTCGCGAGATCGAGCGCTATCAGCCGCGCGATGGGCACCGGCTGGCCCGGATCAGCATCGACATCCTGACCCCGGTCCCGGTGGCGCCGCTGACAGTTCAGGTGGAGGAGATCCGCACCGGCAAGCGGGTGCAGTTGCTGCAGGCGACCGCGCAGGCCGGTGGACGCATGGTGCTGGTCGGGCGGGCGTGGCGGATGGCCGCGGCGGCGGCGGATTTTCCGGTTGCGGTACCCGGGTCCGTGCCGGACGGGGATGAGCCCGATGAACCCACCCCGCAGGCGTTCACCTTTCCCGACGGCTTGCACACCGACGGCTATCTGTCGGCGATCGACTGGTCCTTCGAAGACGGCGGATTCGCCATCGACGGCCCCGCGCGCGCCTGGGCGCGCCCGCGTGTGGCGCTGGTGGCGGGTGAGGCGATGACGCCGTGGCAGCGGGTGCTGACGGTGGGGGACTCCGGGAGCGGAATCAGTGCCTGCGCCCCGCCGGCGCGGCATCCGGCGATCAACTGCGATTTCACCGTGGTGTTGCACCGGGATCCGGTGGGCAGCTGGGTCGGTATGGACGCGCGCACGGTGGTGACACCCGGGCAGGGTGCGATGACGCAGACGACGGTGTTCGACGCCGCGGGGCCGGCGGGGTTGGCGACGCAGACGTTGGTGGTGTGAGGAGCCGCGTGCGCCGGACCGGGGTGACCAGATTTTTGCCCGCCTCTGAGCGACAGTGCTCGTTATGTCAGTCTCGGGGGATCCGCTGGGTGCCGCGCTTGGCTGCGACGGGTGGCCCATGATGGTGTTCACGTTCGACTGTGAAGGAACCTCGCATGCCTGATGCTCCGCTGCGCGACGACCACCTCGAACTGCTGCGGCGCCGCGCACGGACCGAGGACGCGGCGCGCCCGCAGGCTGTGCAACGCCGCCACGACGCCGGCGGCCGTACCGCACGGGAGAACATCGCCGACCTGGTCGACCCCGGGACGTTCGTGGAGTACGGGCGGTTCGCGATCGCCGCCCAACGCGCCCGCCGCGACGTTGACGACCTGGTGGCCAACACCCCCGGCGACGGCCTGCTGGCCGGAACCGCCACCATCAACAGTGCGGTGTTCGGCCGCGAGCGCAGCGCGTGCGCGGTGCTGGCCTACGACTACACCGTGCTGGCCGGCACTCAGGGGGCGATCGGCCACTTCAAGAAGGACCGGCTGTTCGAACTGATCGCCCGGATGCGCCTGCCCACGGTCTTCTTCGCCGAGGGCGGCGGCGGGCGCCCCGGGGACACCGACTACCCGACGGTGTCGTCGTTGGACGTCCCCGCGTTCGCGTTGTGGGCCAAGTTATCCGGTCTGGTGCCGCGCATCGCCGTGGTCAAGGGCCGCTGCTTTGCCGGCAACGCCGTCATCGCGGGGTGTTCGGATTTGATCATCGCCACCGCCGACACCTCGATCGGCATGGCGGGCCCGGCGATGATCGCCGGCGGCGGCCTGGGCCATGTCGCCCCCGACGACGTCGGGCCCTTGTCGGTCCAGGGGCCCAACGGCGTCGTCGATGTGGTGGTGGCCGACGAGGCCGAAGCCGTCGCGGTGACCAAGAAGGTGCTCGGCTATTTCCAGGGCGCGACTGCGGCCGGCCCGGCAGCGGACCAAAACGCCTTGCGCACCATGATTCCCGAGCGCGCCCGACGCGCCTACCCGCTCAAGCCCATCATCGAGGCCATCGCCGACGCCGACTCGGTGACTTTCCTGCGGGAGAAATTCGCCCCCGAGATGGTCACCGCGCTGGCCCGCATCGAGGGCCGCCCGGTCGGAGTCATCGGCAACAACCCCATGGTGATGGCCGGGGCCATTACCGCCGGCGCATCGGACAAGGCCGCCCGATTCCTGCAGCTCTGCGATGCCTTCGGGCTGCCGGTGGTGTCGCTCATCGACTGCCCGGGCTACATGGTGGGCCCGGCCGCCGAAGCAGAAGCCCTGGTGCGGCGAGCATCTCGGCTGTTGGTGGCCGGCGCCGCGCTGCGGGTGCCGCTGATCGCGGTGATCCTGCGCCGCGGCTACGGGCTGGGTGCTCAGGCCATGATGGGCGGCAGCCTGCACGAGCCGGTGCTGACCGTGGCCTGGCCCGGCGCGCACCTGGGCCCCATGGGGCTGGAGGGCGCGGTCCGGTTGGGTCTGCGCAAGGAACTCGAGGCCATCGCCGACGCCGACGAGCGCGAGGAACGGGTGCGCCAAGCCACCGCCGCCGCCGAGGAGCACGCCAAAGCCCTCAACGCCGCAGCGATTTTCGAGATCGACGATGTGATCGACCCCGCCGAGACCCGGGGTTTGATCGCGGCGACGCTGGCGGCATCGGGTGCGGTCGGGCAGGATTCGCCGCCGCGGCGGTTCGTCGACACGTTCTGAAGACCTCGGGTGGCCGGCGCCGGGGCAACCGCCTGCTCACGCCGCCGGGCGCAGGCCCTTATCGTCGCTGGCCGGCTTCGGCGCCGGCCGCTCCCGGGGCGGCACCCACCCCACGTAGGTCAGATACAACCCGATGAGTGTGAACAGCACGTAGGCGGCGCGCGCCCAGCCCTCGGCGCGCATGGCCAGGTTGGCACTCGCGATGCTGCTGTCGGGAAACACCACCAGCGCCAACCCCTTGAGGGCGGTGAGCCAGCCCGTCACCGACACGCAGATCGCTGCCGCACCCCGCCAATAGGGGTGAAAAGCCACCACGATCAAACCGGCCAACAGCGTGAACGCCCCGGTCGACCACAGCCACAGGGGATCGGCGGAGAAGTCGGACGCCCATATCTGCGGGGCCCGGAAGACCGCCGTCGCGGTGAGGACGACAAGGAACGGCCCGATCACCCGGGCGAACATCTGTGTCCTGGCTTGAGGTTGTTCTGACACTTTCATCTCGCCGACCTCCTGAACCGTGTTTCCCCAGAATACGAGCGGTTTACGGCTGCGGCCACTGCTTTATCGGCGGCGTCAACGGCCCGTCGTGGTGTCCAGTGTCAGCTCCCAGGCCGACAGCCAGGGCGTGATGGTCTGGGCGATCGAGTACGGGTGCGGGTCTTCGCACTTGGGCTCGGTATAGGTGCCGTCGGAGACCGCGATGTAGATGCCGACAGCCTCTGCGGTGCCGTCCTCGCGCAGCCGGTACACCGGTCCGCCGGAATCGCCGCAGATGCCGCCGGCTTCGAACCGGACTTTATTGGCTTCGCTGGCCACCACCGGCCCGCACAGCGGTCCACCGGATCGAATCCCGAAGTGGCACAAGATGTCGCCGACAGCCACGTCCTCGGCGACCCCGGTGACCGGATGCCCGTCCACGACGGAGGTCAGGGGGATCTTGCCCGGATCGTCCAGCAGGATCAGGCCCATGTCGTAGTCGTCCCAGTCGCTGCCGTCGTTGACGGTCTCGGTGAACGTGCCGATGGTGCGATAGGCGAATGCACCGCCGTGGCGAATCACCACCTGGCCGGAGCCCCCGCCCGGGTTGCAGTGGCCCGCGGCGAGCAAGCCGGGCCGGTTGTCGCGGGTGCGCACCAGGAATCCCGTGGTACAGGTGATGCCGGCGGCGCTTCCGCCCTCGGATACGTTGATGCCGATGCCGGGCCCGATCACGTGCGCAAGCGGAATCGGGCTTTGCGGGCGGATGGGGTGTGTGCGGTTCACCTGATAGAGGCCGACGAAGATCGCGACGACCACGACGGCGATCCCCAACCGCCATGCCACCGTCTTCGCCCTGTCCAGGCGGTGCTGTGCCGTCACCGTGGCCACGGTAGCGGCACGCCTTGCAGGGCGGTCCGAGTGAGGCTATTTGCGCACCGCCGTGATCGCCCTCGGAAGGCCGAAGGGAGCGTGCGTGCACCGGCGCCCGCGGGCAATCGGATCCTGGGTCGCCGACGCCGCCTTGCGTAGGCTGGCCAGATGGCGTCCCCGACTCTGACCGCCGACTTCGCCCGCGCGCTGCCGGAACTCGCCCAGCCCTGGCAGGCCGCCATTCCGCCGGAGCCGAAGCTGGTGGTCCTCAACGAGGCGCTGGCCGCCGACCTGGGTCTGGACTCCGCCTGGCTGCGCAGCTCCGACGGTCTGAAGTTCTTGACGGGAAACGCACTTCCTGACGGCGCCACCCCGGTCGCGCAGGCCTATGCCGGTCATCAATTCGGCAACTACGTCCCCCTGCTCGGCGACGGACGCGCCCTGCTGCTCGGCGAACTCGACCACAACAGGCCCCGCGACATTCACCTCAAGGGTTCCGGGCGCACCCCGTTCGCTCGCGGCGGCGACGGGCTGGCTGCCGTGGGCCCGATGCTGCGCGAGTACGTGATCAGCGAAGCCATGCACGCCCTGGGCATCCCCACCACCCGGTCGCTGGCCGTGGTCGCCACCGGAGCACACGTGCAACGCGAAACGGCACTGCCCGGCGCGGTGCTGACCCGCATCGCCGCCAGCCACCTGCGGGTGGGCAGCTTCCAGTTGGTTGCCCAGCAGGCCCGCGCCACCGGCGATCTGAGCCTGCTGCGCCGGCTGGCCGACTACGCGATCGCCCGCCACTACCCGGACGCCGCGCACGCCGAGAACCCTTACCTGGCACTGTTTCAGGAGGTACTCGACGCCCAGGCCTCGCTGATCGCGAAGTGGATGCACGTCGGGTTCGTGCACGGGGTGATGAACACCGACAATATGACCATCTCCGGGGAAACCATCGACTACGGGCCGTGCGCCTTCATGGAGGCCTACGACCCGGCTACGGTGTTCAGCTCCATCGACTACGCCGGGCGCTACGCCTACGGCAACCAGCCGCTGGTGGCCCAGTGGAACCTGGCCCGCTTCGCCGAAGCCATCCTGCCGCTGCTCGCCACGACCGAGGAGCTCGCGCTGGCGGTGGCGGTGGAAGCCCTCGAAGGCTTCATGCCGCGCTATCACGGCTACTGGTCGGCGGGGATGCTGGCCAAATTCGGGCTGACCGGCAGCGTGGAGTCCGCCGCCCTGATCGACCAGGCGCTGGCGCTGCTCAAGGACAACCAGGTGGACTACACGTCGTTCTTCCGGCAACTCGCCCGCGCCGGGCGCGGCGACCCCGACGCGCTGCCGCCGGTGTTCGCCGACTGGCTGCACCGCTGGCGGGCCCTGGAACCCGACGCCGACGCCATGGACCGGGTCAACCCCGTCTACATCCCCCGCAACCATCTGGTGGAGCAGGCCTTGACCGCTGCGATGCGCGGCGACCTGGCCCCCATCCTCAGGCTGCTGGAGGTGATCGGCGAGCCCTACCGCGAACGTGATGGTCTGCAGGACTACGCCGCACCCGCGCCGCCCGAATTCGGCGAGTACCGCACCTTCTGCGGAACGTGATCGCCGGCGATCACTCCGAGGTCGACACCACGGCCTCGCTGTGCGCCCGCCCCGCCCGATGCGCGCCGTGCTGGGCCGGGACGTCCGGGCTTCGATGGCCCGGCGGCGCGGCATGCCGGCCCGCCGAACGACCGCCGTCCTCGCGGATCTCGAAGCGCTGCGCCACCCAGCGCAGCGGGCCGGGTGCCCACCAGTTCCACCGGCCCATCAGGTGCATGAACGCCGGCACCAGCACCATCCGTATCAGCGTGGCATCGGCCAGGACCGCCAACGTCAGGCCGAGACCCAGCATGCGCATGAACGACACCTGCGCGGCGATCAGCGCGGCGAACGAGATCGACATGATCAGTGCCGCAGCGGTGATCACCCGGGCGGTGTGCGCCAGGCCCAGTGCCACACTCTGGTCGTTGTCGGCGCGGGTGCGCCCCGAGGCCAACCAGTACTCCCGGATCCGGGACACCAGGAACACCTCGTAGTCCATCGACAGCCCGAAGGAGATGCAGAACAGCAACACCGGCACGTTGGCGACCAGCATCCCGGTGGGTGTGGTGCCGAACGCCCCGAGATTGCCGTCCTGGAATATCCAGACCAGTGCGCCGAACGCCGCGGACAGCGACAAGATGTTGAGGATCAGCGCCTTGATCGGCAATACGACGCTGCCGGTCAGCAGGAACAGCAGTCCGAAGGTGATGACGCCGATCAGTCCCAGCACCTGCGGCAGCCGGTCGGTGATCGCGTTGACGCTGTCGCGGTTGATCTGGGCCAGCCCGCCCATCTGTACCGGCCGTTGGTCCGGGCCCGGCACCGCGTGCAGCTGATCGAGCTGGTTTTCGGAGCGTTGGGAGAACAGCGGGGCGGTGCTGGAGACGGTCAGCAACACGCTGTCGTCCTTGATTCCGGTGGCCGCTGAGGGATCACCCACCCGGTTGCCGGCAACAAAGGTCCCGGTCGGCGCGGACACCGACGAGACGTCGGGCACCCGGGACAGTTCCGCGGCGTAGCGGTCCAATTCCGCGGGGCCGATGCCGTGCGCGTCGGGGACCACGATCGGTACCGCCTGAGCCGAATCGTCGGCGAACTGCTCGCGCAGGGCGTCACCCACCTGGTGCGCCGAGGCCGTCCGCGGCAGCACCCGGTCATCCGGGTAGCCCCATTTCACACCGAGGAACGGCGCCCCCACCGCCACCAGCAGCGCCACCACCGCAAGCCCGATCGGCACCGCGTGGCGGGCCACGAACGTGG
>NZ_JRMK01000141.1:0-8779 GCF_000972925.1 Mycobacterium sp. UM_Kg1
ATGTGTATAAGAGACAGGCCTACGGCAGCCTGGTGATGGTGTTCCAGTGGGGCTGGCTGGAACGGTTGGGGTTCGCTGCGACCGGCTCCATCGACACGTTCATCCCGCCGCTGGTACTGGCCATGACGTTCGGCTTGTCGATGGACTACGAGATCTTCCTGCTGACCCGCATCCGCGAACGTTTCCTGCAGACCGGCAACACCCACGACGCGGTCGCGTACGGGGTGAGTACCAGCGCGCGCACCATCACCAGCGCCGCCTTGATCATGATCGCGGTGTTCATCGGTTTCGCGTTTGCCGGAATGCCGCTGGTCGCCGAGCTGGGGGTGGCGTGCGCGGTGGCGATCGCGGTCGACGCCACCGTGGTGCGGCTGGTGCTGGTTCCCGCTTTGATGGCGATGTTCGCCGAGTGGAACTGGTGGCTGCCACGCTGGCTGGCACGTCTCTTACCGTCGGTCGACTTCGAAAAGCCGCTGCCCACAGTCGATCTGGGCGATGTCGTGGTGATCCCCGATGACATCTCCGCGCTGATCACCCCAAGCGCCGACCTGCGTGTGGTGGTCAAGTCGGCGGCCCGGCTCAAAGGTCTGGCGCCGGACGCCGTCTGCGTCAGCGACCCGTTGGCGCTGCGTGGCTGCGGCATGGCCGAGGTGGCGACCAGCAGGATTGAAACGCTTCCGCGGGCAACCGAGCCGGCACCGGCCGGCGGCACCATGGTCAGCCATGCCCTGGCCCGGCTGGCCGGTGGATGGCAGTCTCGGGCCGATCGGGCGCAGCCGCGCGCGCTGCGGCCGGTACACCCGGTCACCGTCTGGCGACGCCGGCTCGCGATCGCGCTCGACGCGCTCGAAACCGAGTCGTGGGCGGCCAACGAGATCGGCTTGGAAGGACAACCGCTGGCCCGGCGCCTGCCGATGGAGACCGCCGCCGTCCAACTGCCCACCGGCGACCGACTGCAGATCCCGACCGGCGCCGAGACCCTGCGCCTGGCCGGTTACCTGGCCCTGGTCCGCAACCACCGCCGGGACTACGCCGAGCTTGCCGACCTCGCCGATGCATTCGGCCTGAAAACCGTCGCTGGGGAACTCTGCGGAATCGACAGGTATTACTCTGGTCAACCGACCGAAGGACAATGGATGGCCACGCAGCTTGTCCGTCGGCTCGCCGATCCGGAGCTCACCACGGGCAGCGACCACGCTGGCGAGGAGGCGCCGGAAGCGGGTACGGACTGGGAGCATGTCGCAGGGCGCTGCCTGGCCGTTGCGGTGGCGATGCTGGAGGAGGCGAGGTGACGTTGGCCGCGGACCGACGCCGTGGGTCGCTGCCCCGGCAGCCGGCCGGCGACTCCGACCGGCAGGTCGAGTTCTGGCCCACGTCGGCTATCCGCGCTGCGCTGCAGAACGGCGACATCGCCACCTGGCAGCGCATCGTGGTGGCACTCAAACGCGACCCCTACGGCCGCACCGCACGCCAGGTCGAAGAAGTGCTGGCCGGCACCGAGTCCTTCGGCATCGCCAAGGCACTGTCGGAAGTCCTGGCCCGCACCCGCACGCACCTGGAGGCCAACGAACGCGCAGAGGTCGCCCGCCACATGCGGGTACTGATCGAACGCTCGGGCCTGAGCCGGCAGGAGTTCGCCTCGCGGGTCGGGATTCCAGCCGACAGCCTCGACGAATACCTCAGCGGCTCGGTCAGCCCGCCGGCCTCCCTGATGATCCGGATGCGCCGGCTGTCCGATCGTTTCGTCAAACTCAACACCCGCGAAGCGCCCGACGCCGTCTGACGCCGGCCACCGGTGAGATCACCGGGCGTGGATCGGTGACATCTCCAGGACCAACCACTGGCCGCCGCGCTTGGTCAGGGTGACCCGTACCGGGACCACCGACTGCTTGACCTGCTGGCTCGCCACCGTCTGGACGCTGCGCATCACAACCGCGACCCGCGCGGCCGAAGGCCCCAGTGCCTCGACGCCGGCACTGAGCGTCTGCGCATCGACGGCGATGTTGCGGTTTGCCATCTCCGTGGCAGTCCGGCCGATGCTCTCCCGGAACGCGCTGACCCGGTCCGGGACCATGTAGGTGGCGGCTTTGTCGATCGATGCGTCCGGGTTGGCCGGCGCGACCGTCGCCGCGGCCTCGGCCATGGCGACGGCGGTCTTGACCGCCTCACCGGCATCGGCTTCCAGGTCGCGGTCGGGCACCGTCCAGCGCAGATACCCCAGCACGGCCGCCGCGATCAGCGCCGCCGCAGCCAACCCGACGACTCCGAATCGCAGCCCGGGCCGCTCATTGTCGGTGCCGACCGTCACCGCGTCGCGGCGCAGCAGCAGGAAGTTCACCACCATGCCCTCGACGATGAGCAGCACCAGAACCGAGCACAGCGAGACGTACCAGACCGGCCAGTCGAGCGAGAGCCCCACCAGCAACAGGCCGCCGATCGCGCCGAGGGGCGCCGCGATATCGACGGCGACAACCCGCCACAGCGTGCGCGATTTGAGGACTTCCAGCTTGCTCATCGAATCGACCTCAATCGGGAGATCATCAGGTTGCCCGCGACGTCGGTGACGTCGAGGTGCAGGGCCCAGTGCACGGTCTGGGGCCGGCCGCCGACGTTCTCGGCGATCGAGGTAGCTATCACCATCACCGGGTCGGTGCGGCCCGGGTTGGACGGTTTGTCGTTGCCCACGCCGGCCGGCTCGTCGAGATCGTGATGCTCCTCTTCGATGGCGACCGCTTCGATACGGCCGCTGCTGCGCGACTGAATCCGCTGCACCACGTCACGGTAGGGCGCCAATGCCGCGTCGAACTCGCTGTTGAGTTCGCCGACGGTCTTGTCGCGCAATCGGGCCATGCCCTTCTCGACGTTCTCGGCGTTCAAGTTGATCAGCACGCTGGTCCAGCTCGCGGCCGTCTGCAGCACCTGGCTGCGGTAACCGCGTTCCTTGACGTCGGCGCGGTGCGCCGACCAGGTGAGGAGGCTGAATACCAACGCGGCCACCGCGAGAAGGCCGACGCCGACCGACGCCCACCCGTAACCGGACAGGACGTTGCGCGAGTCCGCGGCGGCGGGCTTGCTGTGGACACTCTTCTTGGGCGTCTTCTCCGGAGCCTTGTCGCGGGACTCCGCTACGGCGTCCTGGCTCGTGTCGCTGTCAGCTGTGCCGGCGCCGGGTTCGATTCCGCCGTCCACCTCGGTGGAGGCGTCAGGTTGTTCCTCGTCAGGCATGGCGGTGACGCTACAGGAGAGCTATATCGTTCGCCGTGGAAGGATGGACAGGGGACCTCAGCAGCCACCAGATCCGGCCTCGATCTCGCCTACATCGACAGCGCCGTCCGACCGCAGGACGATCTGTTCGGCCATGTCAACGGTGAGTGGCTCGAGGGCTATCAGATGCCTCCGGACCGGGCCACCGACGGCGCCTTTCGCGCCCTGTTCGACCGGGCCGAGATTCAGGTCCGGGAGTTGCTGACCGAGGCCAGTGCAGCCGCCTCAGGGGCCGATCCCGACCAGCGCCGCATCGGCGATCTCTACGCGAGCTTCCTCGACGAGCAGACCGTGCGCGAGCGCGGAGTGGCGCCACTGCGCCAGGAACTGTCCGCCATCGACGAGGCCGGTGACCGCCAGGCGCTGGCACGGGCGCTCGGGGGGTATCAGCGCAGCGGGGTCGGGGGCGGCGTCGGGTTGTATGTGGACACCGACTCCAAAGACTCGACCCGCTACCTACTGCACCTGACCCAGTCGGGGCTGGGACTGCCCGATGAGTCCTACTACCGCGACGAGCAGTACGCCGAGATCCTGACCGCCTACCCCGAGCACATCGCGGCGATGTTCGCCCTGGTCTACGGCGGGCAGGCGCACGATCACGCGGGGGCGGCGGCGCGCATCGTGGCGCTCGAGACGCGGCTCGCGAAGGCGCACTGGGACGTGGTCAAGCGCCGCGACGCCGAGCTGACCTACAACCTGCGCACCTTCGCCGGGCTGCCCGCCGAGGCGCCCGGTTTCGACTGGGCGGGCTGGCGGGAGGCACTGGGCGCCGCCACCGGGGCAGCCGACGAATTGGTGGTTCGGCAACCGGACTTCCTGACGGCTTTTGCCGCCCTGTGGGACAGCGCAGAGCTGGCCGATTGGCAGGACTGGGCTCGGTGGCGGGTCATTCACGCTCGGGCCGGACTGCTCGGCGACGAGTTGGTCGCCGAAGACTTCGAGTTCTACGGACGCCGGCTCTCGGGCACCGAACAGATCCGCGACCGCTGGAAGCGCGGCGTGTCGGTGGTCGAGTCCCTGATGGGCGACGCGGTCGGAAAGCTTTACGTGGAAAGGCATTTCCCGCCGGCAGCCAAGGCGCGCATCGACGAGCTGGTCCGCAATCTGCGCGAGGCCTACCGGGTGAGCATCACCAGCCTGGACTGGATGACGCCGACGACCCGAGAGCGGGCACTGACCAAGCTGGACAAGTTCACCGCCAAGATCGGCTACCCGGCGAGGTGGCGGGACTACTCCGCCCTGGTCACCGACCGCGCCGATCTGTACGGCAACTACCTGCGCGGCTACGCGGTCAACTATGACCGCGAACTGGCCAAGTTAGGCCAGCCGGTGGACCGCGACGAATGGTTCATGACACCGCAGACCGTCAACGCCTACTACAACCCGGGGATGAACGAGATCGTCTTCCCCGCCGCGATTCTGCAGCCGCCGTTCTTCGACGCCGACGCCGACGACGCGGCCAACTACGGTGGTATCGGCGCCGTGATCGGCCATGAGATCGGCCACGGTTTCGACGACCAGGGCGCGAAGTACGACGGCGACGGCAACCTGATCGACTGGTGGACCGATGCCGACCGCGCCGAATTCGGTTCCCGCACCAGCGCGTTGATCGCCCAGTACGACGCCTACGTGCCACGCCAGTTAGACGGAGACCGACACGTCAACGGCGCGTTCACCGTCGGGGAGAACATCGGCGATCTCGGCGGGCTCTCCATTGCCCTGCTGGCCTACCAGTTGTCGCTGGGCGGGGCCGAGGCCCCGGTGATCGACGGCTTGACCGGCACCCAGCGGGTGTTCTTCGGCTGGGCGCAGGTGTGGCGCACCAAGTCTCGGGATGCCGAGGCCATCCGGCGCCTGGCGGTGGATCCGCATTCACCGCCGGAGTTCCGCTGCAACGGAGTGGTCCGCAACATGGACGCGTTCTACCACGCCTTCGACGTCACACCCGAGGACGCGCTCTACCTGGAACCGGCCTCGCGAGTCCGCATCTGGAACTGACCGCCGCCGGGGCCTGTGGACACAGACCCCGGCTGCTCTAGAGCTGCCAGTCCTGGGAGCCGTCGTTCTTGGTGTAGCTGCCCACCGAATTCTTCACCACGACGGGATCGCCGCTACCGAAGTTGTCGTAGAACCACTTTGCATTGGCCGGGCTGAGGTTGATGCAGCCATGGCTGACGTTGCGCTTGCCCTGATCGGCCACCGACCAAGGCGCGCTGTGCACGAAGCCGCCGCTGTTGTCGATCCGGACCGCGTCCTGCACGGTGAGCTTGTATCCCCAACTGGAGTTCACCGGAACCCCGTAGGTGGAGGAGTCCATCACCACGGTCGGGAACTTCTCGAGCACGTAGTAGGTGCCGTTGGGAGTCTCGTGCCCACCGGCGCTCATCCCCATCGACATGGGGAAGACCTTCTCCACCTTGCCGTCGCGGGTGATCGTCATCTGGTGCGTCTTGTCATCGGCGGTGGCCACCAGGGAATCACCGACGCGGAAGCTCGACTTGGTGCCGCCCGCGTCGATGTTGACCACGGTGTGGGCCGGCCAGAAGTTGAGCGGCCGCCACCGCACCTGGCTGGGCGTCATCCAGTAGAACTTGCCCGACACCGGCGGGGTCGACGAAATGTGGATCGCCTGCTCCGCCGCAGCCTTGTCGGCGACGGGCCGCTGGAAGTCGATGATGATCGGCTTGGCCACGCCCACCATCGAGCCGTTGACCGGGTTGAAGGTGGGCGGCTGGAACGGCGACGTCCCGGTGAACGGCTCGGGGTTCTGCCCGACAACCGGCCCCGCGGCGGTCGCCGTCCCGGCACCGTGCTGCACGGGCTCGCCCGGCACCGCCGGCACCGTCGGCGATTCCGGGCCGGGTGGGATGCCCTCGGGCGCGCCGGGCGGCCCCGCCTCCGCGGGTGGCGGGAACGCCGCCGGGTCCCCCGGCGGCGGGGGCGGCGGCAGCTCCGGCGGAAACGGCTGGAACGGCGGAAAAGGCTGGAACGGCTCGAAGGGCGGCGGAGGAAAATCGGCCGGGGGCGGCGGCGCACCCGGGTCAGGCGCACCGGCGTCGGCCGGCGCGGGGTCACCGGGCTGCTGCGGCGGGTCGGCCAGCGCCGATCCGCAACCGAGCGTGAGACCCGCGGCCAATCCAGCGGTGCTGAGCCACGCACCGACCCGCGCGAGTTTCCATCCCGACATCGACACACCTCCGGTCGCCATAGTGATCCCAGTGTCGCACAGGGCGGTTGCCAGCTAACTCCGACAACCGGCTTCAGCGGCCGCCACTCACCCCGGCCACCTTTCTGACCAGCGATTTGTCTCGTGGGCGGGGTGGCGAACGTTACCGCGCGGTTATCGTCAGGGAACGACAAACAGGCGCTTGCTGGCCGCGATACCCACCGCGGCGATGCCGACCAGCGCTGCCGAAGCGGTCAGCATCGCCGAGGTTCCGGCCCGTTCGAACAGCAGGCCGCCGGCCAGCGAGCCCCCCGTGATCCCGACCTGAAACGCCGTCACATACAGCCCCGAAGCGCCGTCGGGATCGTCGGGCGCGGTGCGCATGGCCGCCGACTGCAGCATCGGCGACACGGCCATCGCCATCGCTCCCCACAACACGATGGCCGCCGACCCCAGCAGCGTCGTTCCGGTGGTGTGATGCCCGCCGATCGACAGGGCCGCCAAGACGACGAAGGCGGCCGACATGGCGGCCATGCAGGTGCCGGTGACCAGCTTGGGCCTGTGGTCTACCGGCCGGGCCAACAACGGCATCGCGATCAGACCGGCCGCGCCGAACGCGGCAAGCAGCCAGGCCAGGCGAGCCCCCGGGACGCCGACCACATCGCCGATGATCACCGCGATGAACGTGTAGGAGATGAAGTGCCCGGTGACCGCGATCAGCATCAGCACGCTCACCGCCACCAGTCGCCCGTTGCGGTGATGGTGGTTGCCCACCAGTGCGAGTTGATCGGTGCTGAGCACCAGTGCCGGCAGCGCGATCCGGGCCGCCACGGTGATGACTGCCGCCGCCGCGGTGATCACCACGACGGCCAGCCGCCATCCCCAGAGCAGGCTCATCGCCGAGGTCAGCGGGATACCGACCACCAGAGCCAGACTGGTGCCGACGTAGATCGCCGTCGTCGCGCGCCCGGAATGACTGGCCGGCACCAGTCGGGTGGCGATGGGCGCCAGCACCGACCACATCAGACCGTGCGTGACCGCGCAGAGCGCTCGCCCCCCGGCCAGCACGGCGAAGTTCGGCGCCATCGCCGAAATCACCTGGGAGGCGGTCAGGCAGACCAGGGTGAGCAGCAGCACCCGCCGGCGCGGCCAGTGCGCGGTCCAGCGCACCAAGGGCAACGTTGTCGCCGCCGCCACCACCGCGTACCAGGCCAGCAGGGTCCCGACCAGTGCCTCGCTGACGTTGAGGCCGACCGAGATCGCGGGCAGCGCGCCCACCGGCAGGATCTCTGCGGTGGCGTAGATGAAGGCGGCAGCGGCCAGGATCGCCAACTGTGCCGTGGTCTGCGGCGTCCACGGCCTCGATCGGGTACTTCCGGTTTCGACAGTCATGTGTTGAGGGCAGCGCCGAGTGGTACGTGGCGCCTAGCGCTCCCGGTTACTGCCGGGTCACATGGTAACGGCGTGCGGGTCAGGAACGAACCAACCGAGCAATGGCCGCCGACGCCTCGGTGAGTTTGGAGTCCGCCTCCACACCACCGGAGGCGACGGCGCCGCTGACGCAGTGCACGAGATGCTCGTCGAGCAGGTTCAGCGCCACCGCCCGCAGCGCGCTATTGACGGCACTGATCTGGGTGAGGACGTCGATGCAGTACTTGTCTTCGTCGATCATCTTGGCGATGCCGCGCACCTGCCCCTCGATGCGGCGCAGCCGCTTGGCGTAGTTGTCCTTGTGCGGGGAGTACCCCGGCGCCTCGGCGGTCATGCGGCTCCCAACAGTTGGTTCATCTGAACGATCTCGGCTTGCTGAAACGGCATGAGAGATTGCGCGATGCTGATGGCCTCGGGACTTTCACCCTGTTCGATTTCGTTCTGCGCCAGCGCAATCGCCCCGCGGTGATGGGTAATCATGGTCTGCAGCCAGAAGGTGTCGAACGCCGCTCCCCGCAAGCCGCGCAGTTTTTCCGCGGTGGCCGGATCCACCATTCCGGGAATGGCGGCCGGGTCGTCGCCGGAACGCCCGCCGGGAACCTCCCACTGAAGCAATTGCGCCTGGCAGCCCTGCAGTTCGGTGCGCCGTTGCGCCGCACTCTGGTCGGCGAACGCCACCAGCGCGGGATTGGCGCTCTGGCCGGGTACCAGGGCGGTCAGGTCCAGGGCCTGCTGGTGGTGGATCACCATGTCTTCCAGAAACGCCACATCGACTGCGCTGGCGGTGTTCATTCCCGCCGAACTGGGCGACGCCTGCGGCGCCGGCGGGGGCGCGTGGTGACACCCCCCGGCGACCATGCTGACGACACCGGCGGCGGCGACGGCCAGAACCCATCTCATGCGCCCACTTTAACCCAT
>NZ_JRMK01000142.1:0-8677 GCF_000972925.1 Mycobacterium sp. UM_Kg1
TGTGTATAAGAGACAGGCGCAGCGGTTCACCGGCCGGCGCTGACAGGTGCGGCCACCGGGCTGAACTCCAGGTGCAGTTCGGTCAGGCCGCGCAGGATGAAGGTCGGTTCGAAGGTGAACCGGCGATCGCCTGCCGGGCCGTGCTGGGCTTCGTTGAGCCGGATGTCGGTCATCCGGTCCAGGATTCGCTCCAGTGAGATGCGGCTCTCGGCGCGTGCCAGCGGTGAACCCGGACAGGTGTGGCTGCCACGTGCGAACGCCAGGTGCTCGCGGACATTGGGCCGGTCGATGCGCAGCTCGTGCGGGTTCTCGAACTTGCGCGGGTCGCGGTTGACCGCGCCGGGGAACATCACCACCACGGTGCCGGCTTTGAGTTCGACGCCGCCGAGGGTGGTGGTCTTGCGTACCAGTCGGGGGTCGGTCTTCACCGGGCTTTCCAACCGGAGGGTCTCTTCCAGGAAGTTCGGGATCTTGCTGCGGTCGGCGCGCAGCGTCTCGACCAGGTCTGGGTCCTCGGCCATGAACCGTAACGCGGCACTGAGCAGCTTGGTGGTGGTCTCCTGCCCGGCGCCGAACAGGAACGTGGCGCTCTTGACCACGTCGGCGATCTCGGGAATCGAGCCGTCTTCGTAGGTGGCGGTGGCCAGGTCGGTCAGCACGTCGCCGCGCGGCGTCTCCCGCCGGTCGCGCAGGTAGCGGCTGAACTTGTCGTCCAGCCACGCCAGCGGGTCGTGGGCCAGTTCTTCGTGGTCCAGCGAACCGATGCGGGCGCCGGGCTGCGGTGCGCCGAGCACCTGCTGGAACGCCGGCCGGTCCTCGTCGGGCACGCCGAGCAGGTCGGCGACCACCAGCAGGGCGAACGGCCGGGCATAGGAGGTGAGGAACTCGCAGCGGCCGCTGTCGATGAAGTAGTCGAGCTGGCGGTCGGCCAGCTGCCACATGAAGTCCTGGTTCTCCTTGAGCCGCTTGGGCGTAAGCAGCCGGCTCAGCAGTGACCGGGCTTTGGTGTGCATCGGCGGGTCCATGGTGACCATGTGCTCGGTCATCGGCATCAGATGGCGGTGCGCCTCGATCTGCTCACTGATGTCGTCGCCCTCGGGGGTGAACGGCAGGGGCGGAAACGGCCCGCCCACCGCGACCAGATTCGAATAGGTGTCGGAGTCGCGGTAGATCTCGTTGGCCTCTTCGTGACCGGTCACCGCGACCACGTCATACACACCCAACGGAGTCACCGGGTTCTGGGCCCGCAGGTAGTCGAAGTACGGGTGGGGATCGGGTACCAGGGACTGATCGGTGAAGAAATCGATCGTCGCGAAGTCAGTCAACGTGGACCTCTCTGCAGAACGGGTGACAGCTGCTGTGCACCTGCTTAGCATGGGCGGGGTTGGGGGTCAAGGGTCGCGACGCCACTACGATGGCCGCCGAGGGTGTAAAGGTGACAACAACGATGCGGAGCGAACCGGATGTCCGAATCGGCTAAGGGGCAGCGCAGAATTGGGGCACCGGACGCCAAAAACCGGACCCTGTTGCTCGATGCCGCAGAAGAGCTCCTGCTGACTGCCGGCGCCGGTGCGGTGAGCTCGCGTCGCGTCGCCGAGCGAGCGGGTCTGAAGCACCAGCTCGTGCACTACTACTTCCGCACGATGGACGATCTGTTCCTGGAGATGTTTCGCCGGCGCGGCGACCAGGGGTTGACCGAGCAGGCGGCGGCGTTGGCGTCGCCGCAGCCGCTGTGGGCGTTGTGGCGATTCAACACCGATCCGGCGTGGACGGCGCTGACCATGCAGTTCATCACCGTCGCCAATGAGCGTGTGGCATTGCGCAGCGAGATCGCCTCGTATGCCGAACGGCTGCGCGCCGAACAGATCGCGGCGGTCGCCGGACTGCTGGAGCGGTACGGCATCGACGATGTGGAGTTCCCGCCGACAGTGTTGATGGTGCTGATGACCAGCGCCTCGCGGATGCTGATCATCGAGCATGAGGCTTTGGGCATGACCCTGGGCCACGCCGAGACCATCGAGTTCGTCGAGCGCTGGCTGCAGCGGCTCGAGGGCGACCCGCCGCCGCACGCGCCGCCCTTCGGCGTCGCGTTGGCCGCGGAGGCCGTCGAGCACTAGCGCTGCTTCCGGCCCTGTTGGAGGCGATCCGCGGCTTCCCAGTGTGCGTCGGCGACCCACAACCGAGCGAACGCGGCCACCGCCTCCTCCGCCGCTGCGCCACCGATCACCCGTTTGATCTCGCCCGCCGAGGGGTTGGCCAGCGACCGGGCCAAGCTGCGCCAGTCGGCATCGAAGGATTCCCGGGGAACCACCCGATTGATCAGGCCGATCCGTTCGGCCGCCGGAGCGTCCAGCATGGTCCCGGTGCCGGCCAGCAGCAGCGCCTGACTGTGGCCGACCAGTTTGGCGAGCCGCTCGGCGCCGCCCCAGGCCGGCATGATCGCCAACGACACCTGATTGAACCCGATCTTGATGTCGGCGGCCGCGATCCGGATGTCCGCGGCGACTGCGACCTCGGCGCCGCCGCCCAGCGCGTGGCCGTTCAACGCGGCGATCACCGGCGCTGGAAACGCCGCGATCCGATCGCACAGCGTGCGCATCCGCCAGGCCATGGCTGCAGCTTCGGCCTCGGTGCGCAGCGCCGCGAGCTGCTTAAGATCGCCGCCGGAGACAAAGGCGCGATCGCCGCCGCCGGTGATCACCAGTGCCTGTGCCCCGGCGACTTTGTCCAGCGCCCGGTCGAGTTGCTCCATGGTCTCGGGGGCGATGGCGTTGCGGGCGTGGGGCCGGTCGATGGTGATGATCGCCAGTCCGTCATCCAGTTGCACATCCAGCTCGTCCGGACGGTCGCGACCCATGGCTCTCCACTCAAGATATTGGCATTCTCAAAAACGGAGAATAGCATCGCGGGCACGATGCGAAAGATTCCTGCCGACCTGGCTCGGCGCTACGAAGAGCAGGGATGGTGGACCCGCGAAACCCTCGGTGACCTGCTCTCTACGGGCCTGGAGGCCAACCCGGACATCGGGTTCGAGGTGCATTCAGCCGTGCGGCCATGGCGGGGCAGTTTCGGCGATGTGGAGCGTGTCGCCCGCCGGTTGGCGGCGGGGCTGCGCGCCCGCGGCGTCGGTCCGGGAGACGTGGTGGCCCTGCAGTTGCCCAACTGGATGGAGGCTGCCGCGGCGTTCTGGGCGGCGGCGTTTCTGGGTGCGGTGGTGGTGCCCATCGTGCACTTCTACGGTCCTCGGGAGCTGACCTACATCCTGGCCGCGAGCCGTCCGCGGGTGTTCATCACCGCCGAGCGGTTCGGGCGGATGTGCTTCCGTCCTGAGCTGTGCGCCGACATCCCGATCGTCGGGGTGGTGGGTGGGAACGATGCGAGCGTGGTGGGTGGGAGCGACGCGAGCGTGGTCGACTTCGAGGATCTGCTCGCCGACGAGCCGATGGCGGGCACGCTCGACACCGACCCGGCGGGGCCGGCCCTGATCGCGTTCACCTCGGGGACCACCCGTGCCCCCAAGGGGGTCATCCACAGTCACCAGACGCTGTGCTGCGAGACGCGCCAGTTGCTGGCCAACTACCCGGCAGACCGCGGGCGGCAGCTGACCGCCACCCCGGTCGGACACTTCATCGGCATGGTCGGCGCGTTTTTGATCCCGGTGCTCGACGGTGCGCCGATCGATCTTGCCGATGTCTGGGACCCGGCCAAGGTGCTGGCGCTGATGTCCGAGCAAGGGGTTTCGATCGGCGGCGGTCCGCCGTACTTCGTCACCAGCCTGCTCGACCATCCGGATTTCACCGACGCGCATCTGCGGCACATCCGCCACGTCGGCCTGGGCGGGTCGACGGTGCCCAGCGCCGTCACCCGCCGGCTGGCCGATCTGGGCATCTTCGTATTCCGCTCCTACGGCAGCACCGAACACCCGTCGATCACCGGCTCGCGCCCCGATGCGGCGGAGGACAAACGGCTGTTCACCGACGGCGATGCCCGCCCCGGCGTCGAGGTGCGGCTGGCTCCCGATGGCGAGATCTTGAGCCGGGGCCCGGACCTGTGTCTGGGCTACACCGACGACGCGCTGACCGAGGCGGCGTTCGACGCCGAGGGCTGGTATCACACCGGGGACGTCGGCGTGCTCGACGCCGACGGGTATCTGACCATCACCGATCGCAAGGCCGATGTGATCATCCGCGGTGGCGAGAACATCAGTGCGGTTGAGGTCGAGGATGTCCTGCTGGCCATGCCGGCTGTGGCCGAGGCGATCGTGGTGGCGGTACCGGATGTGCGACTGGGGGAGCGCGCGGTCGCGGTACTGCGCGTCAAGCCGGGTCACGCCATGCCGACCATGGCGAATGTGCGGGAACACTTCGAGCGCATAGGGGTGGCGCGGCAGAAGTGGCCGGAGGATCTGCAGGAAGTCGAGGACTTTCCGCGCACGGCGAGCGGCAAGGTGCAGAAGTACCTGGTGCGCAGGCAGCTGGCCGAGCGTGTTGCAACGACACCGCTGTGAGAATATGATTCTCGCAAGTCGAAAAGGAGCATTTCATGGGTCAACTGTCACATCGCGTCGACGTACCGTTCCCCCTGTTTGATGCGGATAATCACCTTTACGAGCCGCCGGAAGCGCTGACCAAGTACCTGCCCAAGGAATACAAGGACATCGTCCAGTACGTCGAGGTCAATGGGCGCACCAAGATCGCCATCCGCGGCCAGATCAGCAACTACATCCCCAACCCGACGTTCTCGGTGGTCGCCAAGCCGGGCGCGTGGGAGGAGTACTTCAAGTACGGCACCCCCGACGGCAAGAGCAAGCGTGAGCTGTTCGGCGAGCCGATGAAGTCCATCCCGGCCTTCTTCGAGCCCGCCCCCCGGCTGAAGCTGATGGACGAGCTGGGCATCGACCGCTCGCTGATGTTTCCGACGCTGGCCAGTCTCATCGAGGAACGGCTGCGCGACGACCCGGTCGCCATCCACGTCATCGTTCACGCGCTGAATCAGTGGCTGGACGAGGTCTGGGGCTTCAACTACCAGAACCGCATCTTCACCACGCCGGTCATCACCCTGCCGATCGTCGAGAAAGCCATCGAAGAGCTGGAGTGGGTGGTCAAGCGCGGCGCCCGGGCCATCCTGATCCGGCCGGCGCCGGTGCCCGGTTTCCGCGGCCCGCGTTCGTTCGCGTTGCCCGAGTTCGACCCCTTCTGGGAGAAGTGCGTCGAGTACGACGTCTTCATCGGAATGCACTCGTCGGACAGCGGCTACTCCCGGTACACCTCGGAATGGGACGGCGCCGTCGAAGAGATGCTGCCCTTCCAGACCAACGCCATGGGCATCCTCAACGAGTGGCGCCCGATCCAGGACGCGGTCGCATCCTGGGTGATCCACGGTGCGCTGTTCCGGCACCCGAAGCTCAAGGTCGGCATTGTGGAAGCCGGCTCCAAGTGGATGTTCCCGCTGTTGGACTCCATGGCCGAGGTCTACCGGAAGGCGCCCGAGGCGTTCCTGGGCAACCCGATGGAGGAGATCAAGAACCGGATCTACGTCAGCCCGTTCTATGAGGAGGGCATCGACGACCTGATCAACCTGGTCGGTGTGGACCAGGTGCTCTACGGTTCGGACTGGCCGCACCCGGAGGGTCTGGCGGAGCCCACCCACTACATCACCGCGCTGTCGCATCTGCCTCTTGAGGACCAGGCCAAGATCATGGGCGGAAACCTCGGTCGGCTCGTCACCGTCTAGGGTGCCGCACTGGCAGACCATTCCCGAGATGGTCCTCAGTGCCGGCGATCGCTTCGGAGACGCTGAGGCGATCGTCGACGGCTCGACACGCCTGAGTTTCGCCGAGTTGGCCGACCGCGTCCGTTGTGCGGCGGGCGCATTCGCCGAGGCGGGCGTCGCCAAGGGTGATCGGGTGGCGGTCTGGGCGCCGAATTCGGCGGCGTGGATCATCGCGGCGTTCGGGCTGCTCACCGCGGGCGGGGTGCTGGTTCCGGTCAGCACCCGGTTCAAGCAGGCCGAGGCCGACGACATCATCGGCCGCAGCGGCGCGAAGCTCGTCCTGGCCGAGCAGGGCTTCCTCGGCGTGGATTTCAGCGCACCGGCCGGCGTTCCGGTGATCGACCTGAAATCGGACTTCCTGGGCAGCGGATCACCGCTGCACCGCACGGTCGACGGCAACGATATCGCCGACATCATCTTCACCTCCGGCACGACGGGCCGGCCCAAGGGTGTGATGATGACCCACCGGCAGAACCTGCGCCTGTATGCCGAATGGTGCGATCTGGCCGACCTGCGGCGCGGCGACCGGTATCTGATGGTCAATCCCTACTTTCACACGTTCGGCTACAAGGCGGGCTGCATCGCCGCGTGCATCCGCGGAGCCACCATGGTGCCGGTGCGGGTCTTCGACGCCGAGACCGTGCTGGAACTCGTTGAGTCCGAACGCATCACCATGCTGCCCGGTCCGCCGACGCTGTATCAGTCGCTGCTGGAGGCGGGCGGGAATCGAGACCTGTCGTCGCTGCGTGCCGCCGTCACCGGGGCCGCGGACATCCCGGTGGACCTGATCCGCCGGATCCGCAGCGAACTGCCGTTCCGGTCCATCATGACCGGTTACGGGCTCACCGAGGCCGGCACGGTGACGGCGTCGCGCCCCGGCGACTCGTTCGAGGACATCGCGACCACGGCAGGCCAGGCCTGCGCCGACATCGAGGTCCGCATCGCCGGCGACGCGGAAACCGGTGAGGTCCTGGTGCGCGGCTACAACGTGATGGTCGGCTACCTCGACGACCCCGCCGCGACCGCCGAGGCGATCGACGCAGCGGGCTGGTTGCACACCGGCGACATCGGCACGCTCGATGACGCCGGGCGGTTGCGCATCGTCGGCCGTAAGAAGGACATGTTCATCGTCGGCGGCTTCAACGCCTACCCGGCAGAGATCGAGGGCTTCCTGCTGGAGCATCCGGAGATCTCGCACGTCGCGGTGATCGGGGTGCCCGACGAGCGACTCGGCCAAGTGGGCAAGGCGTTCGTGGTCAGGGCGACGGGTGCGCAGATCGACGAGGCGGATGTGATCGCCTGGAGCCGCGAGCGGATGGCCGGATTCAAGGTGCCGCGCTCGGTGTGCTTCGTGGATGCGCTGCCGCTGAACGCCACCGGCAAGGTGGACAAGCAGCATTTGCAGGCAAGGTCCGCCGCGGCCGGGGCGGGGACGGCCCGCGCCGGTGCTGAAACAACACCCGGGGGCTGATCGCGGGGCCCTGCAAGATTCGCAGACGCTGACTTAAGTCATCGAATGCACCCGCTCCTGGTGGGGCGATACTGTCATCACTTCGAGGCGTGCAGAGTCGGCGAGCGGAGGGGCAGGGCATGGCCGTGGCGGACAGGCCGGGGAAGATGACGGCGCGCGAGGTCCGGCGCCTGCAGACGCGGGAGCGCCTACTCGGTGCGGCGACCGCCGAATTCAAGCGAACCGGGATGGCCCAGGCCGACGTCGGCGCCATTGTGGCCGCCGCCGGTGTCGCGCACGGCACGTTCTTCTTCCACTTCCCGACCAAAGAGCATGTGCTGCTGGAGCTCGAGCGCCGGGAGGAGGAGCGGATCGCCAAGCAGTTCGAGAAGTTCCTGGCTGCGCCCCAGGACCTCTCGGGCGTTTTGGCCGAATCTGCCCGCCTGGTCATCGACCTGGAGAGCCGCCTGGGCGATCCGCTGTTCACCGAGTTTCTGGCGCTGCACTTCTCGCCCACCCGGCCGCCCGCCGACAGTGGTGAGCACCACCCGCTGATCGATCTGATCGCCGAACGCATCGAAATGGCCCGGTCGCGGGGCGAAGTCGACGACGATGTGGTCGCGATGAACAGCGCGGTGTTCTTTCTGCTGGGCCTCTACGCGCTGCTCATCACCACGCACGCCTGGCCGACGCGTCCGGAGTTGGTCGCCGACTACCTGAACAGAACGCTGCGGGGTCTGGGCGTCGGCCGAAAGTCATTGACTTAAGTCAGTAATGCCCCTAGCGTCGAAGACGTTGCCCAATGACGCGAGGGGTGGCTATTGCCTACTGCACCGCAGCATCAGCGTGACGGGCTCGGGCTGGACGAGCACCTCGAGCTGTCCCATGCCGCTCAGCGTCGTGCCGACCGCTGGCTGATCAGCGGCGGCATGCTGATCGGTACCGCGGCGGCCGGTGTCTTCGGCCTGCCGCTGTTCCTGCGCGGAATCTGGTTGCAGCGCAGGGCTCAACGCGACGGGCTGACCGTGCGGCCGATGCTCGTGACGTTGCTGGGCTACCTGGTCATCATCGATGCCGCGATCAACGCCGTGGGGTGGGCCCTGGACACGGTGGCCAACCACACCCTGCTGGCCCGGGTGCTGCTCAACGGCTGGGGTGCGATGTTCGACGCCGGCTACTTCTGGCACTACAACGAGCTGTGGATCGGCGGGGCCGCCGGCCCGGGCGAGAAGGGCTGGGAGGTCGGCCTGATCTTCACCGTCTTCACCATGCGCATCGCGGCGGCAATCGGGTTCCTGCAGATGAAGCGCTGGGGCCACCAGTGGATGGTGGTGACCTGCTGGATGGGTGTGGTGATCTGGGTCGGCTACGTGTTCAACATGACCATGTATGCCGATGTGCGCTACGCCGGCGTGGTGTTCCCGGTGATCGGCTGGTGGCTCTACGACATCTTCT
>NZ_JRMK01000143.1:0-8560 GCF_000972925.1 Mycobacterium sp. UM_Kg1
GATGTGTATAAGAGACAGGATGTGAAAAACGTTGGGCCACAATCAAACTAGAACTTCAGCGGAGGATGGGCGGTGACTGTCGTTTCGTTCAGCGCGTCGAGTGAGGCTGACGTTGGAATCGACACAGGTGTGGTTTCTGGTGTCGTATGAGTACTCACCAGGCCAACCGCCCGGGTTTGTCGTCCAGTGCGAAAGGAGATACGTCATGGCACTACATGTCGTCCCCGAAGGACTGGAAGCCGCCTGCGCACGCGTGGAGGCACTGACCGCCCGGCTGGCCGCGGTCCACGCCGGCGCGGCGCCCGTCATCACCGCGGTTGTTCCCCCGGCAGCCGACCCGGTGTCGCTGCAGAGCGCGCTCGCACTGAGCATCTTCGGCGGGCGGCATGTCGAGATCGCAACTCACGGCACGGCAGAGCTGGGCCGGTCGGGTATCGGTGTCGGCGAGGCGGGGATCAACTACGCCGCCGGTGACGCCGTCGCGGCATCGGTCTATCCGAGTTGGGGCGGCTGACGTGACCGCTCCGGTGTACATGGCACTGCCCCCGGAGGTGCATTCCACGCTGCTGAGCAGTGGGCCGGGCGTAGGACCAGTGCTGGCGGCGGCCGGGACATGGAACGCGCTCAGCGCCGAATACGGAGCAACCGCGGCAGAACTCAGCGAGGTGCTGGGAGCGGTTCAAGCCGGTGTGTGGCGGGGGCCGAGCGCGGAGTCGTACGCGGCCGCGAATGCGCCCTATCTGGCATGGCTGACGCAGGCGACCGCCGACAGTGCCGCGGTAGCCGCCCAGCACGAAACCGTGGCCACCGCCTACACCGCCGCGTTGGCAACAATGCCGACACTGGCGGAACTGGCCACCAATCACACCGTTCACGGGGTACTCGTGGCGACCAACTTCTTCGGGATCAACACGGTCCCGATTGCGCTCAACGAGGCCGACTACGCGCGAATGTGGGTACAGGCGGCCACCACGATGAGCACTTACCAGGCGGTCGCGGGCGCCGCGGTCGCCTCAGCGCCGCCGACCCCTCCGGCACCGGCGATCCTCACAACGGAGGCCTCGGCCGGATCGGCGGACGCGGTGGACCCGTGGGGCCCCGCACACACCTGGACCGACCCGTTCCTGGAAGGTATCGCCGAGGTACTGCGGTGGGTGGGGATCAACTGGGACCCGGCGGCCGGCACCGTCGAAGGGCTGCCCTATGCGGTGCATGTCAACCCGCTGACCGGGTCGTACTGGGTGAAGAACACGGTGACCCTCATCCAGGAGCTTGACTACGTCATCAGCAACGTGGGCTTGCACCCGGAAGTGGCCCTGCTCCTGCTCAACCCGGCGAACCTCGCGACGTTCCTGCTGGCGCATCCCCTGGTCGCCATCGAGTTGGGCGTCGCGATCTCCTCAAGCCTTGCCTCACCGTTTGCGAGCCTGAGTGCGTTGTCGGCCCTGGCCTACCTGCCGCGCCCGTTCGACCTCCCCCTTCTGGTTGACGTGGTACCCGAGGCGGTCTCGGCGCCGGCCGCCCCGGCGACGGGCACGAACCTGCATCTGGTGAGTGTGTCGGCGTCGGTGCCCGCGACGGGTTCCCCGGCGGCAGCCCCGCCGGCGAGCGCCCCGGCGGGATCGGCGCCGGCGCCGGCTGCCCCGGCAGCGGCGGGCATGGGTGCCGCTTTCCCCTACATGATCGGTTTCGGCGGCGGGCCCGGTGTCGGATTCAATACCAACAACCGGACCGGAACCGGGACCGGCGCGCAGGCGAAAAGCCCGGCGTCGGACTCCGCCGCGGAGGAGTCGGCCGCGCGGCGGCAGGCCCGCAACCGACGGCGCCGCCGCGCTCAGCTGCATGAGCAGGCGCGCCAGTACGCCGACATGGATGTCGACCCGGAGTGGGAGACGCCGGATGCCGCTCCGAGCGCATCCCAGGGCGGCGCGGGACAACTCGGTTTCGGCGGCAGCGTGGTCAAACACGATGTGCAAGAGGCAGGTTTAGCCACCCTCGCCGGTGATTCCTTCAGTGGGCTTCCCATTGAGCCATTGATGCCGAGCACCTGGACCGGTCAGTCCAGCGACGGGGCAGGCGGGTTACCGCCGCAGTGACCGACCGTCGGTGAAGCAGGGCAATCAATGTCGAAATGGAGATGGACCGTGAGTTTGTTGGATGCGCCGGTTGCGCCCTTGGGGGCGGAATCGACGTTGGGGACCCGCCGGCGGGCTGAGCCGTCCGACCCGGAGCGGCTGACGTGACCGCCCCGACGTGGATGGCGTTGCCGCCGGAGGTCCATTCCACGCTGCTGAGCAGCGGCCCGGGTCCGGGTCCGGTGCTGGCCGCCGCCGGAACGTGGAAGGTGCTGAGCGCAGAGTACGCGTCGGCGGCCACCGACCTCGGGGAGGTGCTGGCCGCGGTGCAGGCCGGGGTGTGGCAGGGGCCGAGCGCGCACACCTACGTGGCCGCACACGCTCCCTACCTGGCCTGGCTGACGCAGGCCAGCGCCGACAGTGCCACAACGGCACTCCAGCATGAGAACGTGGCGGCCGCCTACGTCACCGCGTTGGCGGCGATGCCCACGATGGCCGAACTGGCTGCCAATCACGCCGCCCACGGGGTGCTGTTGGCGACGAACTTCTTCGGGGTCAACACCGTTCCGATCGCGCTCAACGAGGCCGACTACGCGCGGATGTGGGTCCAGGCGGCCACGACCATGAGCACCTATCAGGCGGTCGCGGGCGCCGCGGCCGCGTCGATCCCGCCGACCCCTGCGGCGCCGGCGATCCTGGCGTCGGCGGGTGCCGCGGATTCGTCGGACCCGTGGGACCCCGCCCGCCGGTGGACCGATCCCTTCCTCGAAGGTATCTCCGACGTGGTGCACGCGGTCTTCGGTCTCCGCTGGGATCCGGTGACGGGCACCATCGACGGCCTGCCCTACAACGCCTACACCAACCCATTGACGTTGGCGTACTGGCTCAAGAACACGTTGACTCAGATCCAGGAGATCGACTACATCGTCGCGAATTTTGCGGAGAACCCCGAAGTCGCCCTCCTGCTTCTCAACCCGGTGACCCTCGCACCGTGGTTGCTGGCGCATCCGTTGACCGCCATCGAGCTCGGTGCCGCGATCTCCTCCAGCCTTGCCTCGCCCTTTGCCAGCCTCAGCGCGCTTTCGGCCCTGGCAGCGCTGCCCCGGCCGTTCGAGCTGCCCATGATGATCGACTCGGTCGGCGAAATCGAAGCAGCCCCCCGGCCGGTCCCGACGGGTTCGCATGGGCAGCTGGTGAGCGTGGTGACCGGGACCGTCCCGGCCACCGGGTCCCCGGCAGCCGGCCCTCCGGCCAGCGTTCCAAGCGGGGCCTCCCCGCCGGCGCCCGCTGCGGCTGCCCCCGCTCCCGGATTCGCCTTTCCGTACATGATCGGATTCGGCGGTGGTCCCGGTGTCGGATTCGATTCCACCAACCGGACCGGAACCGGCACCGGCTCGCAGGCCAAGAGTCCGGCTTCGGACTCCGCGGCACAGGAGTCGGCGGCGCGACGAGCGTCACGATCGCGGCGCCGGCGGCGGACGCATCTTCGTGACCACGGCCACCAATTCGCCGACATGAACGTCGAAGTGGACGCCGAATGGGAGGTGCCGGGGGGCGGCGGCCCCATCGCCTCGCAGGGGAGCGCGGGCGCGTTCGGGTTCACGGGAAACGTCGTCAAACACGGTGTGCAAGAAGCGGGATTGGCCACCCTGGCTCGCGACTCCTTCGATGACGTACCCATTGAGCCACTGTTGCCGGCCAGTTGGGCCGGTCCATCGACCGAAGGAGACGCAGATAACACAGAGAGTTGAGGGTCGGTGAACACAAGGCAATCGAAGTGGACAGGAGATAAGCAATGAGTTTGTTGGATGCGCATATTCCGCAGTTGGTGGCGTCGGAGTCGGCCTTTGGCGCCAAGGCGGCGTTGATGCGGTCGACGATGGCGCAGGCGGAGCAGACGGCGTTGGCGGCGCAGGCATTTCATCTGGGTGAGGCGGCGGCGGCCTTCCAGGGGTCACATGCCCGGTTCGTGGCCTTGGCGGCGCGCGTAAACGCGCTGCTGGATTTGGCCCAGGCCAATTTGGCGGACGCCAGTGGCACCTATGTGGCTGCCGACGCGGCCGCGGCAAGCACCTACACCGGGTTCTGACCAGAAGGGATTGAGAGATGTCACAGATTCTGTACAACTACCCGGCGATGCTGGCGCATGCCGGGGAGATGAATGGGCATGCGGCGACGTTGCAAGCCGTCGGTGCCGATATCGCCGCCGAGCAGGCAGCCTTGTCGGCGGCATGGCAGGGCGATACGGGTACGACCTACCAGGCGTGGCAGGCGCAGTGGAACCAGGCCATGGAGGAGTTGGTATTGGCCTACCGTGCGATGGCCACCACCCATGAGAGCAACACCCTGGGGATGCTGGCCCGCGACACTGCCGAGGCTGCCCGCTGGGGCTGACGTCGGCCCGATACCGCGCGCGCAGTCGATGCGGCGTCCGCGGCGCGGCATCAAACAGTCATCTCGTTCGAAAAGTTCTCTGCCGAAACGCATTCGGCCAGCAGACGCGCCGGATCCCCAATCCGGCGCGCCGGCTCGACCATTTCATGAACCAGCCAGATAAAGGAGAAGTCTTATGTCCAGCCAATCGTTGTCCACCCGCACCGACTTGGACGTGGTGAAACTCGGGGAATACATCGGCGCCCGGATCGACGGAGTCCGGTTGGGTGGTGACCTGGACCACGAAACCGTCACCGCGATCAACGACGCATTGGTGGCCCACAAGGTCATCTTCTTCCGTGGGCAGCACCATCTCGACGACGCCGGTCAGGCGGCGTTCGCCAACTTGCTGGGCACCCCGACCGCCCCGCACCCGCTGCTGAAGGGCGAGGGCGCGATTCTTCCCATCGACTCCTTCGGCGGCACCAGCGCAAACAGCTGGCACACCGACGTCACGTTCGTGGACCGCGTTCCCAAGGCATCGCTGCTGCGGGCCGTGGAACTGCCGCCCTACGGCGGGACAACCCTGTGGGCGAACACAGTCACCGCTTACCAGGAGCTGCCCGACCCGCTGGCTCGGCTGGCGGACGAGCTCTGGGCGGTGCACAGCAACGCCTTCGACTACACGCAGCTGGATCTGACCGACTCCAAGCAGCTCGAGAAGTATGCCGAGCTGCTGAAGTCGGAGGAGTTCCTGAACTACATTCAGACGTTCAACTCCACCACATACGAGACGCAGCATCCCGTGGTGCGGGTGCACCCCGAGAGCGGGGAGCGTTCGCTGCTTCTGGGCAACTTCGTGCAGCGAATCTCCGATGTCAAGAGCTCCGAGTCGCGCGCGCTCTTCCAGCTTTTCCAAGAGCGAATCACCCGTCCGGAAAACACGATTCGCTGGAACTGGCAGCTGGGAGACCTGGCGATCTGGGACAACCGTGCCACCCAGCATTACGGAGTCGCCGATTTCGGCCAGGAGCACCGGCGGTTGCACCGAATCACCCTTGCCGGCGACATTCCGGTCAGCGTCAAGGGGGAGCGCAGCCGCGTATTCCAGGGCGACGCTTCGGAGTATTCCGTCATCGGAGAGCCTCGAGCGGTGGCGTAAGCCACCGTTCGAGCCGGGCCGTACAGCTTTGAGTGGGAAGTGATTCGAAGATGAGTAACCGTGACGTAGGCGTGCTGGAGGCACGTACTCGCACAACCCGGGTGGACGCTGACATCGTCAGCCGGTTCGCCACCTGCAGTCGGGCGCTGGGCATTGCGGTCCACGGTCGGAAACGGCCCGCCGACCTGGCCGCTGCCCGCACCGGCTTCGCCGCGCTGACTCGGGTCGCCCATGAGCAATGCGATGCATGGGTGGGCCTGGCAGCGGCTGGAGACACTTCAGCACGGGTGCTGGAAGCGGTGTGGCGTACTGCACCGACCGTGGGCGCTCTGCAACGGCGCCTGGATCTGCAGCAGGGTGCGCTGGGCTTCACCTACGACTCGGGCCTGTACCTGCAGTTCCGCGCCACCGATCCCGACGATTTCCAGCTGGCATACGCGAGCGCGCTGGCCGCGGCCGGGCGCTACGGAGAGGCGTACCGACTCGCCACCGAGATCGCCGAGCGCCGGCCGAACTTCCATGACGCCCGCTGGATCGCGACGGTGATCCACTATCGCGCCGAACGATGGTCGGATGTCGTCAAGCTGTTGACCCCGATCGTCAACGACGCCGAGCTGGATGCGTTGTTCACCCACGCGGCCAAGATCGCGCTGGGAATTGCCCTGGCGCGGCTGGGAATGTATGCGCCGGCGTTGTCGTATCTGGAGGAGCCGGACGGGCCGATCGCCGTCGCGGCCACGGATGGAGCCCTGGCCAAGGGCCTGATCCTGCGCGCGCAGGACGATGAGGAGACCGCGGCGGAGGTGCTGCAGGATCTCTACGCCGCCAACCCGGAGAACGACCAGATCCAAGAAGCCCTGTTGGACCACAGCTTCGGGATCGTCACGACCACCGCTGACCGGATCGCCGCGCGCACCGACCCATGGGATCCCGCCACCGAGCCGGGCGAATCGGACTTCATCGATCCCGGCGCTAAAGAGCGCAAAGCCGAACTGCTGGCCGAAGCGGAGCGGGAACTGTCGGAGTTCATCGGCCTCGAGGAGGTCAAGGACCAGGTTCAGCGCCTGAAAAGCTCGGTGGCGATGGCCATCCGGCGTGAGCAGCATGGGCTGGCCGTCGCTCAGCGCGCCCACCACCTGGTCTTCGCCGGCCCGCCGGGCACCGGTAAGACCACCATCGCCCGCGTGGTGGCCAAGATCTACTGCGGCCTGGGACTGCTGAAAAAGGAGAATGTGCGCGAGGTGCACCGGGCCGACCTGATCGGCCAGCACATCGGTGAGACCGAGGCCAAGACCAACGCCGTCATCGACAGCGCGCTGGACGGCGTGCTGTTCCTCGACGAGGCCTACGCCCTGGTGGCCACCGGCGCCAAGAACGACTTCGGGTTGATCGCCATCGACACCCTGCTGGCGCGGATGGAGAACGATCGCGACCGCCTGGTGGTGATCATCGCGGGCTACCGCGCCGACCTGGACCGGTTCCTGGACACCAACGAGGGTCTGCGCTCCCGGTTCAGCCGCAGCATCGACTTCCCGTCCTACACGGCGGCGGAACTGGTTGAGATCGCTACGGTGATGGCCGAGCACCGCGACAGCGTGTTCGATCCTGCTGCACAGCAGGACTTGCAGGCTCTGTTCGCGGAGCTGGCCGAGGCGTCGCCCCCCGACGCCAACGGTGTCGCCCGCCGCAGCCTCGACATCGCCGGCAACGGCCGGTTTGTGCGAAACCTTGTCGAACGCTCGGAGGAAGAGCGCGAATTCCGGCTCGACCATTCCGAACACGCCGGCACAGAGACGTTCACCGATGAGGAGCTCATGACGATCACAGCGGACGACGTTCGCAACTCGGTGGCGCCGTTGCTGCGTGGCCTGGGCCTGGAGGTGAAGGCATGAGCGACCGACCCGACGACGAGCGGCGCTCGTTCGCCTCGCGCACCCCGGTCAACGACAACCCGGACCGGGTGGAGTACCGGCGCGGGTTCGTCACCAAACATCAGGTCAGCGGCTGGCGATTCCTCGTGCGGCGGATAGCCGCCGGCCTTGCCCTGCACGACACCCGGATGCTGGTGGAGCCGCTGCGCTCGCAGTCGCGTGCGGTGCTGATGGGTGCGGTACTGCTGGTAGCCGGATTGGCGGGCTGCTTTGTGCTGTCCCTGATCCGCCCCGGCGGGTCGGCCGGCAACGATGTGATACTGGCCGACCGCTCCACGTCGGCGCTGTATGTGCGGGTGGGCGAGCAGTTGCACCCGGTGCTGAACCTGACGTCGGCGCGGCTGATCGCCGGCCGCCCGGCCAACCCCACAGCCGTGAAGACCGCTGTCTTGGACAGCTTCCCGCGCGGCAACCTGTTGGGAATTCCGGGCGCACCCGAGCGCACGGTGCAAAGCGCCGAAACCGATGCGGAATGGACCGTATGCGACGCGGTGTCGGGTTCTACCGCCGGTGTGACGGTGATCGCCGGCCCGTTGGAGCACAGTGGCTCTCGGGCGGCGGCGCTGGGCGCTGAGCGTGTGGTACTGGTCGACAACGGCTTTGGGACGTGGCTGCTGTGGGACGGCAAGCGCAGCCGCATCGATCTGTCCGACCGGGCCGTCACCGCCGCCCTGGGCCTGGATGTGGGCGTGGTGAAGCCACGGCCGATCGCCCCGGGATTGTTCAATGCGATCCCCGAGGCGCCGGCGTTGCTACCGCCCGCCATTGCTGAGGCAGGAGTCACGCCGCAGTACGGGCTGCCGGTCCCGGTGCCCGTCGGTGCGGTTGTCGTCGCGCACGACATCGGAGACAACGCCGATGCCGTTCGCCAGTACTACGCGGTTTTGGACGATGGCTTGCAGCCTATTTCGGGAGTGCTTGCGGCGGTGTTGCGTAACACCGATTCGTATGGTTTGGAGCGGCCGCCGGTGTTGGGGGCTGATGACATTGCGCGGTTGCCGGTGTCGCGGGGCTTGGAT
>NZ_JRMK01000144.1:0-8509 GCF_000972925.1 Mycobacterium sp. UM_Kg1
CCGCCGCCGGAAGGTCGGTCATCTGCTGCGGGTCGGCGATGAGCCTGCCGTAATACTGCTGGGCGAGTTGGTTGGCACGGAAGGCCGGCAAGCCCAGTTCGGCGACGGCCGCGGCCCGCCCGGCCGGGTCCAGGTCAGCCAGATGGCGCGGCGGCAGGGCTCGTTTGGGCGCGGTGAACACCAACTGTTGCGTCATGATCGGTTCCAGTATGCCGGTGAATCAGGGCAGAACGGCCAGGACGATCCAGGTCACCACCGCCGCCGGCAACAGCGCGTCGAGCCGGTCCATGATGCCGCCGTGACCGGGCAGCAGCCGGCCCATGTCCTTGATGCCCAGATCCCGTTTGACCTGAGATTCGATGAGGTCGCCGAAGACCCCGGTGAAGACCAGCAGCAGTCCCAGCGGCAGGCCCACCCACCACGGCCGGTCGAGGAACGTCGTCACCGCGAACACGGCCGCGGCAATGCCGGCAACCAGTGAGCCGGCCAGCCCCTCCCACGATTTCTTCGGGCTGATCGCCGGCGCCATGGGGTGCTTGCCGAACAGCACACCGACGGCGTACCCGCCGATGTCGGAGAAGACCACCGGAAACAGCAGGCACAGCACCCGGCCCGGTCCGTTGTCGCGGAAGACCAGCAGGGCCGCGAAGCTCATGCACAGCGGCACCCAGACGGCGATCAGGATCATCGCCGACATGTCCCGCAGATAGTTGACCGGGGTGTGGTTCAACCCGCGATGCACCAGCCGCCAGATCATGCAGATCACCACGGTGGCGCCGAATGCGCCGAGCACTCCCCTGGCCCCGAACGGCAGCGACAGCCACAGCATCGCCTGACCGCCGAGGGCCAGCGGGATGAACGGCACGTCGTAGCCGGCCTCGCGCAGCCGCCGGGTGATCTCGTGCGTGCCGACCGGCGCGGCCACCGCAAGGATCAGCACCCAGAAGCGCGGGGCGAACAGCAGCGTGTAGACCAGTGTCCCGGCCAGCAGTACGCCGACGGCGATGGCCGCCGGAAGGTTGCGTCCGGCTCGCGATTGCTTCGGTTTCCCAACCGCGGCGTCTACGCCGGTGTCATGGTTGGCCACGGTTGTGCCTGCTGGACGGTCCCTAGACCTCCAGCAGCTCGCCTTCCTTGTGCTTGACCAGTTCGTCGATCTGCGTCACGAACTGCTGGGTGGACTTGTCCAGATCTTTCTCCGCCCGGCCGACCTCGTCCTCGCCGGCGTCGCCGTCTTTGCGGATACGGTGCAACTCCTCCATCGCCTTACGGCGGATGTTGCGCACCGAGACCTTGGCGTCCTCGCCCTTGGCCTTGGCCTGCTTGACCAGCTCCTTGCGGCGCTCCTCGGTGAGCTGCGGCACTGCCACGCGGATCACCGAGCCGTCGTTGCTCGGGTTCAGACCGAGGTCGGAGTTGCGGATCGCGTTTTCGATGGGGCCCAGCTGCGACGCCTCGTAGGGCTTGATCACCACCAGGCGCGCCTCGGGCACATTGATGCTGCACAGCTGGGTGATGGGGGTCATGGACCCGTAGTAGTCGATGGCTATCCGTGAGAACATGCCCGGGTTGGCCCGGCCGGTCCGGATGGTCGAGAGATCGTCACGGGCCACCGACACGGCCTTCTCCATTTTCTCCTCGGCATCGAAGAGAGCCTCGTCGATCATGTACCCCGCTCCTCGTTATCTTCGCTGTGGCACGGCCGCTGCAGGGGCATCCCCCATCGCGCCCGTCAGCTGGTGACCAGTGTCCCGATCTTCTCACCCGCGACCGCCCGGGCGATATTTCCGTCGGTCAACAGGTTGAACACCAGGATCGGCATGCCATTGTCCATGCACAGGCTGAAGGCAGTGGCATCGGCCACCTTCAGTCCCTGCTCGAGCGCCTGGCGATGGGTGATCGTGGTGAGCAGCTCGGCGTCGGGGTGCGTCCGCGGGTCGGCGGTGAACACCCCGTCGACCGCCTTGGCCATCAGCACCACCTGGGCGCCGATCTCCAGCGCCCGCTGCGCCGCGGTGGTGTCGGTGGAGAAATACGGCAGCCCCATGCCGGCCCCGAAGATCACCACCCGGCCCTTCTCCAGGTGCCGCTGTGCCCGCAGCGGAATGTAGGGCTCGGCGACCTGGCCCATGGTGATCGCGGTCTGCACCCGGGTGTCGATGCCTTCCTTTTCCAGGAAGTCCTGCAACGCAAGGCTGTTCATCACGGTGCCGAGCATGCCCATGTAGTCCGAGCGCATCCGCTCCATGCCGCGCTGCTGCAACTGGGCGCCACGGAAGAAGTTGCCGCCGCCGATCACGACAGCGACCTGCACACCGTCGCGGACCACTTCGGCGATCTGGCGTGCGACCTGGGCAACCACGTCGGGGTCGAGCCCAACCTGGCCGCCGCCGAACATCTCCCCACCGAGCTTGAGCAACACCCGCGAATAGCGGGGGCGACCGGCCGGGCGGCCTTCGTCGGTACTCGTCGGCTCCGTCATCAGGCTCCTCCGGGCTGCGCGGATATGACAGCGCCATCGCGGTAAGCGTCCGCGACGGCATCCTCATCCTGCCCTACCGGGCAGGTCAAACCCAGCGCGGGGTCGCGACACCTGCATCCAGCTCTACACCATGTGAAGAACTTTTCAATTGATGCTTTGGTTGGTATGGTTTCGGCTGTGCCGAACTCGCTGCATCAGGTCAAGGCCGAGTTCTTCAAGACCCTCGGGCACCCCGCCAGGATCCGGATCCTGGAGCTGCTGGCCGAGCGCGACCACTCCGTCGGCGAGCTGCTGCCCGAGATCGGGATCGAGGCCTCGAATCTGTCGCAGCAGCTCGGCGTGCTGCGCCGCGCCGGCGTGGTGACGGCGGTCAAGGACGGCAGCGCAGTGGTCTATTCCATCGCCTCGCCCGTACTCACCGAGCTGCTCGTCGTGGCACGCAAGGCCCTGACCGGACTTCTCTCCGACCAGGTCGCCATCCTCGATGACCTGCGGGCCGGCCAATGAGCTGGCTGACCCGGATCCGCGCACTGGGCCGCATCACCGAACCGGCCGGCACCCGCCCCCCTGCGGCCACCGAGCCGCCGGCCGGCGTCGCGGGATCGTGCCAGATCCGCCACGTCGACGCGGGATCCTGCAACGGTTGCGAGATCGAGATCGCCGGGGCGTTCGGCCCGGTGTACGACGCCGAACGGTTCGGCGCCCGACTGGTCGCCTCGCCACGGCACGCCGACGCCCTCTTGGTCACCGGGGTGGTCACCCGCAACATGGCCGAACCGCTGCGCAACACGCTGGCGGCCACACCACAGCCCCGCAAGGTCATCGCCTGCGGCGACTGCGCGCTCAACCGGGGCGTCTTCGCGCAGGCCTACGGCACGGTGGGCGCCGTCGGTGAGGTGGTCGACGTCGATGTCGAAATCCCCGGCTGCCCCCCGCGGCCCGAACAGATCCTCGCCGCCCTGCGGTCGGTGACCGGCCGGTGAGCACCCCGGCGCCCACCGTGGCCGCACCGCGCCGCCGGGCGCTTCCGGCAACCATCAGCGGTGCGGCAACAGCCGGGATCGGCGCCGCCGGAGTCGCGCTCGGCCTGGCAGGTGCCTTCGCCGCCGTGCCCGCCATCCGCATCGACTGGCTGGTTCCGCTGCTGGGCGTGCACCTGCGCATCGATGCCCTCGGCGGCTTCTTCATGGCGCTGACCGGCGCGGTGGCAGTGGCGGCCGGCCTGTATTGGATCGGCTATGCGCGTCACGAGCGCTACGGCGCGGTCCCACTGCTGGGCCTGCCGCTCTTCGTCGCCACGCTGCTGGCAGTACCGGCGGCAGGCTCGGTGACCACGTTCTTGCTGGCGTGGGAACTGATGGCACTCACGTCCCTGGTGTTGGTGCTCACCGAACAACAGCGCGCCGAGGTCCGCTCGGCCGCGCTGACCTACGCGGTGATGACCCAGTTGGGCTTTGCGTCGCTGCTGGTGGGCATGGTGGTGCTGGCCGCCTATGCCGGTGACGCCTTCACCAACGCCGGCGGACTGCCCGAGCAGGCGCGCAACACCGTGTTCGTGCTGACCCTGCTGGGCTTCGGCTCCAAAGCCGGGCTGCTCCCGCTGCACGCCTGGTTGCCCAGAGCGCACCCGGAGGCACCCAGCCCGGTCTCGGCGCTGCTCAGTGCCGCCATGGTCAGCCTCGGCATTTACGGGATCATCCGTGTCGACGTCGTACTGCTCGGGCCCGGCCCAGCCTGGTGGGGTCTGACGCTGTTGATCGCCGGGGGCGCCTCGGCGCTGTACGGCGTGCTGCAGGCGTCGGTGGCGACCGACCTCAAACGGCTGCTTGCCTACTCGACGACGGAGAATGTCGGGTTGATCACCCTGGCCCTGGGCGCGGCCCTGTTGTTCGCCGGTGCCGGAGCGCGTGATGCCGCCGCCGTTGCTGCGGTCGCGGCGTTGCTGCACCTGCTCGCCCACAGTGCGTTCAAAAGCCTCGGTTTCCTGGCGGCCGGGTCGGTGCTGGCCGCCACCGGCCTGCGCGACCTGGACCGGCTTGGCGGACTGGCCCCCCGAATGCCGGGCACCACAGCGCTCTTCGGGGTGGCCGCGCTCGGCGCCGCCGGCCTGCCGCTGGGCGCCGGCTTCGTCAGCGAATGGCTGCTGATCCAGTCGCTGATGCATGCCCGGGCCGCCGACGATGTCACGCTGACCCTGGTGACCCCGCTGGCGGTGGGTGCGGTCGCACTGACGACCGGCCTGGGGGTGGCCGCCATGGTCAAAGCCTTCGGCATCGGATTCCTGGCCCGTCCGCGCAGCGACGCGGCGGCAGCGGCCACCGAAGCGCCCGCCACGATGCTGGCCGGGATGTTGCTTGCCGCCCTGCCCTGCCTGATGCTGGCCGTCGCGCCGGGCACGGTCGGGCCACTGCTGCGCGCGGCGCTCGACACCCTGCCCCTGCCCGGCGCGGCCCCGGACGTCGGAAAATTCCTGCGCCTGCCCGGTCTGGGCGCCTCGATGTCCCCGGGTCTGTTGGCCGCCGCCCTGGCCGCCGCCGCCGTCGTGGTCCTGATCGTTTCCCGCTGGCGGGCGAGCACCCGCCCGAGCGCCGCGGCGGTGCCGTTGTGGGCCTGCGGAGCAGACGATCTGAGCCCCCGGATGCAATACACCGCGACATCCTTCGCCCAGCCGCTGCAGCAGGTCTTCGATGATGTGCTGCGCACCGACACCGCCGTCGAGGTGACCCGCCAGGCTCCGTCGAGTTACTACGTGGACCGGATCGCCTATCGCACGCGGGTGGCCGATGTCGTGGAAGAACGCTGGTATGCCCCCCTGCTGCGGGCCGTGGCCGCCGCTGCGCAGCTGGTGCGGCGTGCCCACACCGGCAGCGTGCACCTCTACCTGGCCTACGGCGCGGCGGGAGTGCTGATCGCCATGCTGGTGGCGCGATGAACGTCATGGCTTACCTGGCGGGAGTCGTCCAGGTCACCGGCGTGATCTTCGGCGCCCCCCTGGTGGTGGGTCTGATGCGCCAGGTCCGGTCCCGCGCCGAGGGACGCGCGGGTGCCGGTGTCTGGCAACCGTGGCGTGACCTGCGCAAACTGCTGGGCAAGCAGAATCTCAAGCCGGTGGGCACCACCTGGGTTTTCGCCGCGGCGCCGGCCGCCCTGGCGGCCACCACGCTGGTTATCGCCGCAACCGCTCCTCTGGTGGCGACCGGGTCACCACTGGACCCGGTCGCCGATCTGATTACCGTTGTGGGCCTGCTGTTTTTGGGCACCGTGGCGTTGACCCTGGCCGGTATCGACACCGCGACAGCCTTCGGCGGAATGGGCGCCAGCCGGGAGATCACCATCGCCGCCCTGGTGGAACCGACCATCCTGCTGGCGGTGTTCGCGTTGTCGATCCCGGCGAACTCGGCGAATCTGGGTGCCATCGTCGGGCATACCAGCGCGCAGCCCGGCCAGGTGGTCTCCCTGGCGAGCGCGCTGGCCTTCGTCGCACTGGTCATCGTGATCGTCGCCGAGACCGGCCGGCTGCCGGTGGACAACCCGTCGACGCATCTGGAGCTGACGATGGTGCACGAGGCCATGGTGCTCGAATACGCCGGGCCGAAGCTGGCGCTGGTCGAATGGGCGAGCGGCATGCGGCTGACCGTGCTGTTGGCGCTGCTGGCAAACCTGTTCTTGCCCTGGGGTATTGCCGGCGCGAACCCCGGTGCGCTCGACGTGGTCCTCGGGGCGGCGGCGATCGCGCTCAAGGTGGCCGTCCTGGCCGCAGCCATGGCCGGCGTCGAAGTGTTCCTCGCCAAGCTACGGCTGTTCCGGGTACCCGAACTGCTCGCCGGCTCCTTCGCGTTGGCGCTGCTGGCGGTGACGGCGGCGAACTTCTTCACCGAGGCGGCCGGATGAACGACGCGTGGATGAACTACGTCAACATGCTGGACCTGGCTGCCGGTGGCGTGCTGCTGGCCGCGGTGCTGGCCGTCTGGCACCGGGACCTGTCGGTGGTGGTACGCCGCTTGCTGGTTGCCCAAGGCATCGCGTTGGCCGCCATCCCGGTGATTCGGGGTGTGTACGAGCATGATCGGGCCCTGGTGATGGTGGGTATCGGCGTGCTGGCGGTGCGGGCGGTTGTGCTGCCGGGATTGCTGCACCGGGCGCTGGGGGCCGAACGCCGGGAATCGGCACCGCTGGTCGGCACCACCGCCGCGCTGCTCATGGTCACCGCGCTGGTGGTGGCGGGCTTCACCATCGCCCAACCGGTGGTCGCGCTGGCGCCCAGCACCTCGACCAACGCCGCCCCGGCGGCCATCGCCACGGTGCTGATCGCCCTGTTCATCATGGCGACCCGCCGCCACGCCATCTCCCAGGCGGTCGGGCTGCTGATGCTCGACAACGGGATCGCCGCGACCGCTTTCCTGCTCACCGCCGGTGTCCCCCTGATTGTGGAGCTCGGCGCCTCGCTGGACGTGCTGTTCGTCGTGATCGTCCTGGGCGTGCTGACCGGAGCGCTGCGCAAAGCCTTCGGCGGCGTGGATCTGGACCTGCTGCGGGAGCTGCGCGACTGATGACTGCTCTGATCCTGCTTCCCCTGCTGGCACCGGTGCTGGCAACGCTGTGCGCGGCGACGCTCGGCCGGCGCGGGCTGACCAGCGCAGCCACCGTGGTATCGGCTCTGACCATCCTCGGATGCGGTGCCGCGCTGGGTTTTCAGCTCGGCGACCGGGCCCATGTGGCAGTGGACGGCCTGCTGCGCGCCGACGCGCTGTCGGCGACCATGCTGATCGTCATCGGCGTCGTCGGCAGCCTCGCCACCTGGGCGAGCATCGGCTACATCGACACCGAGCTGGCGAACGGCCACACCGACGCGCGCGGGGCGCGCCTGTACGGCATTCTGACCCCGGCATTCCTTGCGGCGATGGCTCTTGCGGTGTCGGCCAACAACATCGGCGTGGTGTGGATCGCGGTGGAGGCCACCACGGTGGTCACCGCGTTTCTGGTCGGCCACCGGCGCAGCCGGGCCGCCCTGGAAGCCACCTGGAAATACGTCATGGTGTGCTCGGTGGGCATCACCATCGCTTTCCTGGGAACGGTGCTGCTGCACTTCGCCGCATTGCACGCCGGGGCAGACAGCGAGGACGCGTTGAATCTCGACGTGCTGGCCGCACATGCCGGGGCCCTCGACCCGGCGGTGACCCGATTGGCCGGCGCACTGCTGCTGATCGGCTACGGCGCGAAGATGGGCCTGGTGCCTTTTCACACCTGGCTCGCCGATGCACACAGTCAGGCCCCGGCGCCGGTGTCGGCTTTGATGAGCGGGGTGCTGCTCTCCGTCGCTTTCTCGGTGCTGATCCGGATCAAACCGATCATCGATGTCGCGGTCGGGCCCGGTTACCTGCGTAACGCGCTGCTGGCGGCAGGCCTGGCGACGCTGCTGATCGCAGCCCTGCTGCTCAGCGTCACAGGCGATCTCAAGCGGATGCTTGCCTACTCGTCGATGGAGACGATGGGCCTGATCGCGATTGCCGCGGCTGCCGGGACGCAGCTGGCGATCACCGCGCTGCTGCTGCACGTCGCGGCCCACGGTGTCGGCAAGACCGTGCTGTTCCTGGCCGGCGGGCAGCTGCAGGCCGCCCACGGAACCACGGCCATCGGCGAGATCACCGCCGTACTCGGCCGGTCGCGGCTGGTCGGCGGTGCGTTCGCCGCCGGGATGGTGATCCTGCTGGGCCTGCCACCGTTCGCGATGTTCGCCAGCGAGGTGGCGATCGCGGCCGCACTGGCCGACGCACGCCTGGCCTGGGCGCTGGGCCTGGCCATGGTGGCGCTGGTGGTGGCGTTCGCCGCGCTGGTGCGCAACTCCGGCCGGATGTTGCTGGGCAGCCCGCACGCCGGCAGTCCGACGATCCGGGTCCCGGTGACGGTTGCGGGTGCGCTGGTCGCCGGTGTCCTGCTGTCGCTGGCCCTCGGGGTGACCGCAGGCCCGCTGTCCGGCCTGTTCGAGACCGCCGCAACCCAACTCGGGGTCCGCTGATGGCGCCGATC
>NZ_JRMK01000145.1:0-8490 GCF_000972925.1 Mycobacterium sp. UM_Kg1
CCCCCACGGCCAGATCTACGGCTACCCCTACCTGACCCCGCGCACCGCCGCCATGCTGACCCAGGCGCGGGAGCATCGAATCAAGCACGGCACCAATCTGTTCGCCGATCTGCTGGAGGCCGAGCGCGCCGCGGGGACGCGGATCGTGAGGCAGACCGAACACTTCACCGCGTTCGTGCCGTTCGCCGCGCGGTGGCCGGTAGAGCTGCACCTGTACCCGAACCGGCGGGTACACAACCTGACCGAGCTGACCGATGCCGAGCTCGAGGACTTCGCGTGGGTCTACCACGACGTGCTGGGCCGCTTCGACCGCATGTACGACGCCCCGCTGCCCTACATGGCCGCACTGCACCAGTACCGCGCCCAGGGCGTTCAGGCGGACGGGTATTTCCATGTCGAGTTCATGTCGATCAAGCGCAGCGCCACCAAGCTGAAGTATCTGGCCGCTTCGGAATCGGCGATGGACGCCTTCATCGCCGACGTCACCCCGGAGGCAGTGGCGGCTAGGCTGCGTGAGCTGTGATCACTTACTCCGCGCCCGGCCGGGTCAATCTGATCGGCGAACACACCGACTACAACGGCGGATTCGCGCTGCCCATCGCGCTGCCCCAACGCACCAGCGTCAGCTTCACACCGGCCGAGACGGACAACCTCACGGTGGCCAGCGACCGAGCCGACGCGCCGGTGAACATTCCGCTGAGCACCGCACCCGGACAGATCACCGGCTGGGGCGCCTATGCCGCGGGAGTGGTCTGGGCTTTGCGCGACAGCGGGTTCGCGGTCCCCGGCGGAACCATGACCGTTCGCAGCGACGTACCGATCGGCTCCGGTCTGTCCTCCTCGGCAGCCCTGGAATGTGCCGTACTGGGCGCCCTGGCTTCGGCGGCCGGTCTGGACATCGACCGCATCGAGGCGGCCCGGATCGGCCAGCGCGCCGAGAATGACTATGTCGGAGCGCCAACGGGTTTACTGGATCAGCTGGCCGCACTGTTCGGCGAGGTGTCGCACGCGCTGCTGATCGACTTCCGGGATGTCGCGGTGCACCCGGTGCCGTTCGACCCCGACGATTCCGGGGTGACCCTGCTGCTGCTCGACTCCGGGCAACGGCACGGACACGTCGACGGCGAGTACGGCGCCCGGCGCGCATCATGTGAGCGGGCCGCCGCCGAGTTGGGGGTGGCGTCGCTGCGCGAGGTCGCGCACCGGGGTGTCGAGGCGCTGGCGGCGCTGCGCGACCCGGTCGATGCCCGCCGGGCACGGCATGTGCTGACCGAGAACGAGCGGGTGCTGGATTTTGTCGCGGCATGCACAGAGCGTGACTTCGCCGCTGCCGGAGCGCTGTTCAGCGCATCGCACGCTTCGATGCGTGACGACTTCGAGATCACCACCGAGCACATCGACCTGATCGCCGACAGTGCGGTGGCCGCCGGAGCGCTTGGTGCCCGGATGACCGGCGGCGGGTTCGGTGGTTGTGTGATCGCCCTGGTGCCCGCCGAGCTCACCATGAAGGTCGGTGACGCGGTGCGCGCCGCGCTCACCGCGGCCGGCTACCCGGAACCGGAGGTGAGTCGGGTGTACGCGGCGGCCGGGGCGGGTTAGCGCCGACAGTCACGGTGTTGTCTCAGATCATCTCGTTCTCGGTCAGCCAGCGCATCACCGGCCAGCCCACGAACACCGGCAGCCAGCAGGTCAGCACCCGGTAGAGCAGTACCGAGGGGACCGCCAGCGCGGGCGGCACACCGAATGCGGCCAGCCCACCGATGAGGGCGGCCTCCACCGCTCCCACCCCGCCGGGTGTCGGCGCGGCGGAGGCCAGGGTGCCGCCGACCATGGTCACCACCGTCACGGTGACGAACGAGGTGTTGCCGCCGAAGGCTTCCACACTGGCCCACAGTGCCAGCGCCGCCCCCAGTGTGGTGCCGGCCGCGCCCAGCACGATCAACGCCAGCCGGCTGGGTTCCCGGGCCAACTCCACCAGGTCCGCGGTGACTTCCTTGAGTCGCGGCCGCAGTGCCGTCGTGAGCCAGCGGCGCAGATTCGGGACGAGCAACACGATGCCGGCCAACCCGAGCGCCACCCCGGCGAGCAGGTAGAGCATGGTCGCGCCCGGAACGAAGTGCGACAGGTCCGTTGAGGCACCGGCGGCGGTGGTGAAGATGACCAGCAGGATCACGTGCACGATCACCTGCACCGACTGTTGCAGGGCCACCGCGGCGGTGGCGCGCAGGGTGCTCAGACCGCCCTTCTGTAGAAACCTGGTGCTCAACGCCAGGCCGCCCACGCCGGCCGGGGTGGTGGTGGCCGCAAAAGTGTTGGCCACCTGCATGATCGCCAGGTGCCGAAACCTGACCGAGCCGTTGGCGCAGGCCCACAGCGCGCCCGCCGCGCCGACATAGGTCAGCGATGAGACGATCAGCCCGACCAGGGCCCACCACCAATTCGCATGGCGCAGTTGGGAGAAGAACGTAGGAACCTGGCTGATGAACGGATAGGCCACGTAGACCAGGGCGACCAGCAGGACCAGCTGGATGAGCTGGCTGCGGGTGAAGCGGGTGATGGTTTTGGTCTGGATCTGATCCGTGCCGGTCTGGCGCTTGACCTCCTCGCGGGCGGCGGCGATCACCCCGGCGACCTCGGGAACGGCCTTGCGCAGCCGCGCGGGCACCGCCGATTTGGTGAGCCGGCGTGAGGCGGCCAGCACCGTGCTGCGGCCGAAGTACTCGATCGCCGCGTCCACCGCGTCGGCCGGGCCGTACAGCGACGACGTCGTCACCAACAACTGGGCGATATCGGACTGCAGCTGGGTGTCGGTGGCACCGTACTCGGCGTTGCCGAAGCCGCCGAACAGCACGTTGCCCTCGTCGACGGTCATCTCCTTGCACCGCAGATCGCCATGCGAGATCTGCTGATCGTGCAGCCGGCGCAGGGACTCCCACGGCTTGGCCACCGGCGTCGTGGCGGTGGACTCGGCCAGCGGGGTACCCCGCGACGGGGTATGGGCATACAGCGTCCAGCCCCGGTCGAGGGAGGCGACGGCCACCGTGGCTGTGTTGGCTATCCCGGTGTCGCCGATGGCGATCGCCATCAGCGCGCGGTGCTCGACGGCCCGGTGCAGCGAGGCGTGCAGCGGCGCGGTTTCGGTGTTGCGCAACCGCAGTTTGCGCCAGAGCTGGCGCAGCGCGCCCCCGCTGCGCTGGTTGGGGCCGTAGAGCTCGATGATGGTCGGGTATGCCCCGACGGTGGACAGCACCAGTGGGCCGGGGCCCGCCGGCCGGATGACGGCGAGCTCGGAGACGGTGTGACCGCGACGGGCCAGGGCGCGGACGGTACCGTCCAGCGGCACTTCCAGCGCCGGTGTGCCGACGATCAGGATCACCAGGGCTCCGACGAACCACCCGACCGCCAGGCCGAGCAGCGAACGGGCCGGCACGATGGCGCTGACCACCAGGTGAATCGGCACGAAAGCGAGCAGCAGGGTCCACCACCAGCGCCGCCACCGGGCCGGCAGCCAGGGGCCGGACACGGTGAGCACCGCGGCGAGCATCGCGATCCAGCGCGGGTCGTCGAGGAACTGCGCCAGCGTGGTCGCGAGCCGATCCGAGAGGTCGAAATGCCAATTCGGTGCCGCCAGGCCGTTGCTGCGGATCGACAGCGAAACCACCGCCAGCAGCCCGGCCACCGCGTACGCCCCGAGCAGTTTCCACTGCCGGGAGGCCACCAGCCCGATCAGGATCGCGAACGGCAACACCAGGATCGCGATGCCGTAGGCGAGGTAGACCAGGTTGGCGTGGGTGGGCGAGAGCACCCCGACGATCTCGGATACCGATCGCTCCAGGGCCACCCATTCGTAGCGGGTGACCAGCGAGCTGGTGATGACGGTCGCGAGGAACAGGCTGGCCAGCACCAGACGCAGAATGTCGTTGGTGCGTCGGGTCAGCGGCTGTAGGAGGTTGCCGGTGACCGCGACATCGCGCCCCTCAACTCGCATGATCTCTTTCGGTCCGTCTCAGGCCGCATCGCGTGGCGGCTCGCCACAACTTAACCGGTGAGTAGCGGTACCACCGTGGTTTGTCGGTGAGATGCGGCCGCGCCGCCCCGCCCGAGTCCCATGCGTCACACCCGTCACGGCTGGGGGCGGGGGATCGCACGGGTGGGCGTCGGCCCGTCACCGGGCAGGCGCCGCACCCGGCAACGTCTGTGCGCGGTCAGGTCAGAGCGGGTAATGGACTCCGGTCATCTTCTCCGACTCCTCCCACAGCCGCAGCCACAGCCGCAGGTCCTTCGACAGCCTGTTCGAGGGGCACGGCCCCACCGGGCCGCGGGACTGGTTCAGCTTGGTCGGACCCCAGTAGATGTTCGGGTCGGCATCGGGGACGGTGGCGGCGAACAGAATGGATTCGGCGCCCCGCTCCGGCGGCTGGCCGACCAGCGGCGCGCCGAACCTGGCGACCAGGCCCACGATGGTCTTGTCGTTGGAGAACAGGTCGGTGCTCGAGACGCCGGGATGCACCGCGTAGGAACGCAGGGGCGAGCCGGCTGCGACCAGCCGCCGCTGCAACTCGCGTGCGAACATCAGGTTGGCCAGCTTCGACTGTGCGTAGGCCAGGTTGCGCTGGTAGGGCCGGTGCTCGTAGTTGAGGTCGTCGATCCAGAACTTCGGGGTCTGCTTGTGCGCGATGCTCGACACCGTCACCACCCGGTCGGTGATCCGATCCAGCAGCAGGCCGGTCAGCGCGAAGTGGCCCAGGTGGTTGACGCCGAACTGGGTCTCGAAGCCGTCCACCGTGCGCCGCTTGGGGATGTTCATGATGCCGGCGTTGTTGACCAGCACATCGACCTGACCCTGCTGGGCGGCGAAATCGCGCACCGACGCCAGGCTGCCCAGATCCAGTGCCGCCACCGTGACGTCGCCGTCGATCCCGTCGGCGATCTCCTGGGCCTTGGCGGTGTTGCGGCAGGCCATGACCACCGTGGCGCCCTTGGCGGCGAGGGTACGGGTGACGACCTCGCCCAGACCGCCGTTGGCGCCGGTCACCACGAAGGTGCGGCCGGACTGGTCGGTGGTGTCCGCGATTGAGAAAGACATGCCGGTCACGCTACCTGCCCGGCCGGCTCGTCCGTGGCCGCCGTGTGGTCGGTGACCAGGACCGCGCCGCGGTGGGTGATCACCTGCACCCGGCCGGTGCTCTCGGTTTCCAGGTAGCCGCGGCGCAACCGCACGCGGATACCGCTGGCTATCCCGGGAATTGCGACGTGCACCGACCGCCGGGGCGCTTCGTGCAGCACCGCGACCGGCGGGTAGCGCAGGGTGCGTCGCAGCTGGCGGTCGGTGAGATCGGAAAAGATCTGGGTGGTGCGAAGGGTGCCGTCGAGGGCCCACTCCAGGTTGGCGTCCAGTGCGCGGACCCGCTCAGCGGAATGCGGTGACGGAGGCGGGGTCAGCAACCTGATCAACGGCAGCGGGTGCCGCTGATCGAGCGCGGTGTCCCGTGCCGTCCAGCCCCGGGCGTCGCGCAGCGAACGCAGCGCTCCCCGTTTCACCAGTTCGGCAACGACATCCGCCGCGCCGTGCCGGGCGGCGTGATGCAGCGGCGTGATCCACTCGGGACTGCCGGGGCGCCACTGATTGACGGTGAGCGCCGGAACGGCGTCGAGCAGATCGAACAGGGCCGGCCAGTCGCCGGCGTCGGCGGCGTCGGCCATCTTGTGCCCGGCTGCGCTGACCTCCTCCGGCAGCAGAGAAGGGTCCAACACGCCGGGCCAATCTAAAGGGGGTTCGTCCATGCGCCCAACCGTATCGAGGGGGTCCGACAAGTTCGGTTGGACGCGATTGTGTGCCAAGCCTTGTCGGCAGCCGGTGAAGGCCATAGACCGGGCGGCCGGCGTATTGCCTAAAAGCTGCGGCGGTATTTCGGCGGATCGACTTGTCGGTGGTCGGGAATACAGTCGTCGGGCGAGCAACTTCCTATGTGCTCTAGGACAATCGAAAGGAATCGATGTCGGAATCCGGTGCGGATCCATCGGCGGTCACTCGAATCATCCTGCTCGGAGACCGAGCGACCGTCGAGCTTGGTACAGAGCTGGCCACCGATGCGGCCACGAAGAACTGCGTGATCGTCGAGGCATTCGGCTTCGAAGTCGGGGAGGCCGGTGGCACCGACGACCTGACCGACGTCGAGGCGGTGATCGCAGCGGTGGGCCGGGCCATCGCGGGCCGCATGGACGTCTGGGTGCCGTATCCCGGCCCGGACTTCACCCGGGAACAGCACCTGCGGCGAATCAGCATGGTGCTGCAGCGTCATGGCCTGAACCTGCGCCTGACGCGGGACCTCTTTTCGGCACCCATCGACGGTGGGATGAATGAGATCGACTTCGCGCTGCGCCGCGAGGTGCGCGCCGTCGACGACCTCGACCAGGCGGCGTTGGCTGCCGAAGGCGCGAAGAGCCTGAGCAGGGAAATCGCGCTGGCCCTGGGTGGGTCCCGCGGTCCGCAGGCGGTGCGGCGGATCCGGGCCGAGGACACCAGGCACCCGCAACCGCCGGCTCTGCCCTCGCCTGCGCTGCCGTGGCCGGAACGCAGGCGAGCGCTGGAGGACTACGTGCGCTGGCTGGTGCACGGATGTGGTGTCACCCAGGCGGCCACCTCGCGGGTGCTCAACTCGGCCGGCCAGCGCACGCCGACCGGGCGGCCGTGGCAGGCGGGCACGGTGTCCAAGCTGCTCAACGGCAGGTACGACGGGCCGCGGCGTCGCGGGGACTTCAGGCCAGATGCAAGAGCTGGGTGACCACCAGCGGCGGGATGACGACCAGCGCAACGGTCAGTGGCGTCGCCAGGTAGCCGATGAGCATGCCCAGGCCCACCTGAGCTGTTTTGACGCCGCCGGTCTGCCACATGAAGAAACCGGTCGGCACCACGATCAGGGTCGCGATGCCCAACAAGTACAGCTGAAGGATCCAATAGGGAGCCGTCACCCACGTCGCGGTTTCGACGATCGCGATGGTCGCCAGCGCGGCGTAGAAACTGCGCTGACTGTAGCGATCTGCGGCGGCCGGGGCGCTCATGGGGCGCCCAACAGCAGCAGGTAGGACAGGGCATAGGACCAGCCGACGGCGGCTGTTGCCAGACCCGCTCCCCCGAGAGCCAATCCCTGTCCGCGCCGGCGCGGTGAATCAGCGCGCAGTAGCTTTGCGCCGATCAGCAGCGATGCGACAGTCGCTGCAGTGGTGGAGACCGCGAACACGAGGGACCATCCGGCATCACTGCTGATCGGAAAACGGCCCAAGAGCCAGGCGAGGCCCACCGCCACTGCGAACACACCCTGGACCATCAGTGGTGCCGCCCACGTGGCGGTCCGCCAGAAATCCGGACTGCGCTCGTGCAGACGGCTCCGTAGTGCGCCAGCCATGTACCAGCTCCTCTCGATGCTCATGCGGGGACACCGCCCGGCCGCCCCGGGGCCGGCGCCGCCGACGGCGGCGCTGTGGTCGGCCCGAAGTCGGTGGCGGGGATCGGGGTTCGGACGTCGTACCGCGGATTCCAGGAACCGCCGTGGTCGAACGGCGCGAATGCCTTGCCGCCGACGCCGACGTCATGGTGGAACGGCAGATTCAACATCGGCCCATGGCTGCGGCCGGACTGCGCGGGGTCGATCAGCACGGTCCGGGCGCCGCCGGGCAGGTCCTGATAGACCTCCAGTGAGGGGTAGTCGGATCGGGTGCCGTCGACGTGGACGCCGCCCGGGCCCGGGGTGAACACCAGGTCGCCATTGACGCTGAGGCGATGGTCGCCGAACAGTCCGTGCTTATCGGTGAGGGCCCCCGGTGCGAAGGGGTTGCCGGCGTCGTATTTGATCCGCACCGATCCGTCCGCGGCCTGCGCCACGCTGCCTTGGGGGACACCGACTTTCACCTGACGTACTGAGCCGTCGGGGTTGAGCTCGACGGAGGGATTCTGGCGCATCACCACGATGCCGTTGTCGTAGTCGATGTAGGTGGTGACCTTGGTGTCCTCGGGATCGAAGTCCTTGGTTGCGCTTCTGCCGTTGCCGGCATCACGTGACTGCAGGCGATGCACCCATGGCTGCTCGATCCACTGTGACGCGCGCACCACACCCTGCCCCGGTACGGGCTCGATCCGGGCCACCCGTACCTCGGAGTTCACACCCCCGAAGTCGGGGTTGTAGGTATGCGCATCGAGTGCGGCCGCGGTGGTCCAGTCTGAGCGGGAGATCGGGTCGCGTCCGAACACCTCCCGGAAGGCGGCGGCCTGATTGCGGCGCCGTTCGTCATCGGTGGCGGGGGCCAGTTTGAAGGAGTGGTCGACGGCCTGGATGCTCGGCCGCTGCCGGTCCTCGGTGGCGTAGCCGCCGCCCGCCGATCGCACCGCCTGCGCGCGGGCTTGGCTGTCGGCGGCGGTGTCGGCGATCACCTGGTGGATGTCGTGGCTTTTGGCGGCCAGGAACCGCTGGAACTGCCGGGCGCCGGCGGGGG
>NZ_JRMK01000146.1:0-8402 GCF_000972925.1 Mycobacterium sp. UM_Kg1
GGTCAAGAACCTGAACGTGGTACTCGACACCGCGGTGCGCCACCGCCAGACATTCGATGAGACCGTCGACAATTTCGACAAGCTGGTCAAGGGCCTGAACAACCACGCCGACGGCCTGGCCAACGGCACCGCGGAATTCGGCAATGCCGCAGGCAATCTGGCAGACCTGCTGGCCGACAACCGCACGCAGCTGCACAGCCTGTTCCCGGTGGCCGGCCCCGAGCCGCCAGACCGGCTCAACGACGTCGACGAGCTGTTCCAGAAGATTCCGAAGGCCTTGAAGTTGATTGGCCGCACCGGTGTCTACGGTGACTTCTTCAACTTCTACATCTGTGACGCGACCATCAAGCTTCCCGGCCTGCAGCCAGGCGGACCGGTGCGAAACGTCCGGTTGTGGCAGCAGCCGACCGGGAGGTGCACGCCCCAGTGAGGACCCTGGAACCGCCCAACCGGGCACGGATCGGCATCATCGGTGTTGCCTCGGTCATCTTGGTGACCCTGGTGGGGCAGAGCTTTACCCAGGTGCCGATGCTTTTCGCCGAGCCGAGTTACTACGGTGAGCTCTCCGACACCGGCGGCCTGACCGCCGGCGACAAGGTGCGCATCTCAGGTGTCGACGTCGGCAAGGTCCAGGACCTGTCGATCGCCGGCGACCACGTGCTGGTGAAATTCTCGGTGGGAGCCAACCCGATCGGCAGCGACAGCCGGATCGGCGTCAAGACCGACACCATCCTGGGCAAGAAAATCCTGTCGATCGAGCCCAAGGGCGAGCGTCGGCTCAGCCCGCAAAGTGTGCTGCCCCTGGGGCAGAGCACCACGCCCTATCAGCTCTACGACGCGGTCTTCGATGCCACCAAGGCGGCCTCGGGCTGGGACATCGACACGGTCAAGAAGTCGCTGAAGGTGCTCTCGGAAACCGTCGACCAGACCTACCCGGAGCTGAGCTCCGCCCTCGACGGTGTGGCGAAGTTCTCCGAAACCATCGGCAAACGCGACGAGGAGATCACCCACCTGCTGGCCCAGACCAACCAGGTGGCCAGCGTCATCGGCGCCCGCAGTGAGCAGATCGACGCCCTGCTGCGCAACACCCAGACCCTGTCGGCCGCGGTCAACCAGCGCAGTCAGGCGATCTCGGCGTTGCTGGGCAACATCGCATACTTCGGTGAGCAGGTTCAGGGCCTGGTCCGCGACAACCCCAACCTGGACCTGAACCACGTGTTCGAAGAGGCGTCCAACATCACCGACATGTTGGTGCGCCGCAAAGAAGACCTGATGGAGATGTTCACCATCTTGGGCCGCTACCTCACGATCGTGAACGACGCGGTCGCCTCCGGCCCGTACTTCAAGGTGTCGACCCTGAACCTGGTCCCGTTCTGGATCCTGCAGCCCTGGGTCGACGCCGCGTTCAAGAAGCGCGGCATCTCGCCGGAGGAGTTCTGGCGCAACGCGGGTCTGCCGGAGTTCCGCTACCCCGACCCCAACGGCACCAGGTTCGCCAACGGTGCGCCGCCGCCTGCGCCGCAGGTGATCGAGGGCACGCCCGAGCACCCCGGGCCGGCCGTCGCGCCCGGATCGCCGTGCTCCTATGCGCCCGCAGCCGGAATGTTCCCCACCCCGGGCAACCCGCTGCCGTGTGCGAACGTGGACACCAGCGCCGGTCCCTTCGGGCCGAGCGGTCCGTATCCGGGTCCGACCGATGTGCTGTTCTCGCCGCCCAACCCCGATGGAATGCCGGCGTCGCCGGGCATCTCGATCGCGGGTCGCCCCGGCGAGACTCCGCCGGTGGTGCCGGGCACCCCGGTTCCGATGCCCGACGCCAACCCCGGCGCACGATCGGAGCCCCTGGGCCCGGTCGCCGGTCCGGCACCGGCAAATCCCGGCGCGGCACCACCGCCGGGACCGCGGGCACCTGGTCCGCCGGCCCCGCCAGGCCCCGGAAACCAGCTGCCGGCACCGTTCATCACGCCCGGCGAAGGCGGGAACAGCCAGCCGGGTGGCGGCGGCGGCGCACGAGGGAGTGAGCGGCCGTGAGTACCGTCTTTGATGTTCGCAACCTGCGACTGCCGGAGCGCTCCCGTAAGGCGGTGATCGTCGGATCGCTGCTGCTGGCCCTGGCTTTGGTGGCCGCCTTCGGCGGAGTGCAGCTGTTCCGCAAGCTGAACAGCAACACCGTCGTGGCGTACTTCCCGCAGACTGACGCGCTGTACCCCGGCGATGCGGTGCAGATCATGGGCGTCCGCGTCGGCGCGATCGACAAGATCGAGCCGGCGGGCGACAAGATGAAGGTCACCCTGCACTACAACAACAAGTACAAGGTGCCCGCCGAGGCCAAGGCGATCATCTTGAACCCGACACTGGTCGCGTCACGCACCATCCAGTTGGAGCCGCCGTACCGCGGTGGCGCGGTGCTGGCCGACAAGGCGGTGATCCCCGAGGAGCGGACCGAGGTCCCGGTCGAGTGGGACACACTGCGCAACGACGTCACCAACATCATCGAAAAGCTGGGTCCGACCGCCGAGCAGCCGAAGGGGCCGATCGGCGAGGCCATCGAATCGTTCGCCGACGGCCTGTCCGGAAAGGGCCAGGAGATCAACAAGGCGTTCGACAATCTGTCGGAGGCCCTGACCGCCCTGAACAAGGGCCGCGGTGATTTCTTCGCGGTGGTGCGCAGCCTTTCGCTGTTCGTCAAGGCGCTGGACCACAACGACCAGCAGTTCGTCACGCTGAACCGGGATCTGGCGAAATTCACCAGCAACCTCAACAGCACCGACCAGGCGCTGGCGACGGCCACCGACCAGTTCTACGCCACCATGACGATCGTCAAGGCGTTCCTGAGTCAGAACGCAAAACCGTTGGTGCACACGATCAACAACGTGGCGGAGACGACCACCGCCATCACCCAGCCCGACGCCCTCGACGGCTTCGAGACCGCGCTGCACATCCTGCCGAACGTGTTGGCCGCGGTCGGCGAGATCTACCACCCCGCACAGGGCATGGTGCTCGGCTCTCCGGTGCTGGTGAACTTCGCGAACCCGATGGAGTTCATCTGCAGCGCCATCCAGGCCGGCAGCAGGCTCGGGTACCAGGACTCCGCCGAGTTGTGCGCGGAGTACCTGGCTCCGGTGGCAGACGCGATCAAGTTCAACTACCTGCCGTTCGGTATCAACATCTGGACCAGCGCGTACACCCTGCCCAAGCAGATCGCCTACTCGGAGCCGCGGCTTCAGCCGCCGCCGGGATACAAGGACACCACCGTCCCGGGTATCTGGGTGCCCGACACCCCGTTCTCGCACCGCAACACCCAGCCCGGATGGATCACCGCGCCCGGTATGCAGGGCGTGGAGCCCGGACATGACACCGCGCGACTGCTCACCCCGGAGTCTCTGGCGCAGCTGATGGGCGGCCCCGACCCGGCGCCGGTCGAATCGCAGTACCAGACGCCGCCCGGTCCGCCGAACTCCTACGATGAGGCTCCCGGTCCGCTGCCGTTCATCGGCCAGCCGCCCGGGGTGGGACCGATAGCGCCGCCGCCGCCGGGACCGAACGTCATTCCGGGGCCCGTGGCGCCGCTGCCCCCGCGGGGTCAAGGCTGATGAGACGGAGGACAGCGATGAAGACGGTCAGCCGGCGCGGCTGGCAGGCTCTGGTGCTGCTGATGGCCGCCCTGACGCTCTCGTCATGCAGCAGCTGGCGCGGTATCGCCAACGTGCCGTTGCCGGGCGGGCCGGGCAGCGGACCGGGCGCCTACACGGTGTATGTCCAGGTGCCGGACACGCTGGCGCTCAACGGCAACAGCCGCGTCCTGGTCGCCGACGTCTTCGTCGGTGCAGTCGAGCGGATCGAGCTGAAGAACTGGATCGCCACGCTGAAGCTGCGGCTGAACAAGGACGTGCACCTGCCGCGCAACGCCACGGCGAAGATCGGCCAGACCAGCCTGCTGGGATCGCAGCACATCGAGCTGACCGCCCCGGAGAACCCGGAGGGCGAACTGCGCAACGGCGACACGATCGCTCTGAACAACTCGACGTCGTACCCGACCATCGAACGCACCCTGGCGGGTTTGGCGCTGCTCCTGCAGCGCGGCGGCCTGTCGGATCTGGACACCATCACCACCGAGTTCGCCGCCCTGTCCAACGGCCGGGGCGACCAGATCCGCGCCTTCCTGACCAAGCTGGACACCTTCATCGGCAACCTCAACGACCAGCGCGAGGACATCACCCGGGCGATCGACTCGAGCAACCGGCTGCTGAGCTACTTCGGTGCGCACAACGACTCCATCGAAAAGGCGCTGACCGACTTCCCGCCGTTGTTCAAGTACTTCAACACCCAGCAGGCGATCTTCATCAATGCCGTGGAAGCCTTGGGGGCGATGGGCACCCAGGTCAACCAGCAGATCGCGCCTGCGCGGTCGGACCTGCACCAGGTGCTGACCTCCTTCCAGTGCCCGGCGCGGGAGCTGCGGAAGGCCTCGCCGTATCTGCCTGACCTGTTGCAGGTGATGATCACCGCCCCCTACCACGTCGACGGTGCGTTCAAGGCGGTGCGCGGTGACTTCATCAACACCTCGCTGGTGGTCGACCTCACCTATGCGTCCATCGACAACGCGATCCTGACCGGTACCGGTTTCTCCGGCATGCTGCGGGCATTGGAGCAGTCCTTCGGTCACGACCCGGAGAAGATGATTCCGGACGTTCGGTACACACCGAACCCGGCTACCGCGCCCGGCGGTCCGTATGTGGAAAGGGCTGACCGGAATTGCTGAAACCACAGATCAAGCGTCAACTGGTCATCTTCAGCGTCCTGACCGCGGTCGCGCTGTTGGTGCTGGGTGTCTACTACCTGCGACTGCCGACCATGGCGGGGCTGGGCCAGTACACCCTCAAGGCGGACCTGCCTGAGGCGGGCGGCCTGTACAAGACGGCGAACGTCACCTACCGGGGCACCATCATCGGGCGGGTCACCAGTGTGGAACCGACCGAGACCGGTGCCCAGGCGACTTTCCAGATCTCCAGCAAGTACAAGATCCCCGTCGACGCCAGCGCCAACGTGCATTCGGTGTCGGCCATCGGTGAGCAGTACCTGGATCTGGTGTCGTCGGGAAACCCGGGCCAGTACCTCAAGCAGGGCCAGACGATCACCACGGGAACGGTCCCGGCCGCGATCGGACCGGCGCTGGACACCGCCAACCGGGGTCTGGCTGCGTTGCCGGCCGGCAAGATCTCTGCGCTGCTCGACGAGACTGCGACGGCTGTCGGCGGATTGGGCCCGTCACTGCAGCGGCTGGTCGACGCGACGCAGGCGATAGTCGGCGACTTCAAGGAGAACCTCGCCGACGTCGACGACATCGTGGAGAAGTCCGCGCCGATCATCGAAAGTCAGGTCGATTCCGGTGACGCCATCCACCAGTGGGCGCGCAACCTGAACATCCTGGCGGGACAGGCGGCCAGCCGGGACGAAACGGTCAAGCACATCATCTCCGACCTGCCCCCGCTGATCGACCAGGTGCACACGGTCTTCAGCGAGACCAGGGACAGCCTGCCGCAGCTGATGGCCAACATGGCGATCCTGACCGAGATGGCCAGGCGCTACAACCGCAACACCGAGCAGGTGCTGGTCTTCCTGCCGCAAGCGGGCTCGATCATCCAGACGGTGAGCTCGACCTTCCCGGGCCGGGCATCGCTGGGCGTGGCGCTGGGTGCCTTCCCGGGACCGGTCTTCCCGGTTCCGATTCCGGGCCTGAGCCTGAACTATCCGGCGCCGTGTCTGACCGGCTACCTGCCGGCCTCGGAGTGGCGGGCGTTCGCCGACACCAGCCCGGCGGAGCTGCCGGACGTGTCGTGCCGGATTCCGCAGGACACCCCGGCCAACAACGTTCGCGGTGTGCGCAACATCCCGTGTGTGGATGTTCCGGGTAAGCGGGCTCCCACCCCCAAGGAGTGCCGCAGCGACAAGCCGTACGTCCCGCTGGGCACCAACCCGTGGTACGGCGACCCGAACCAGATCCGCAACTGCCCGGCCCTGGGCGCGCGCTGTGACCAGCCGGTCGAGCCGGGTCACGTGATTCCCGCGCCGTCGGTCAACACCGGCCTCAACCCGCTGCCCGCCGACATGGTGCCGGCGTCGCCGCCGCCGCGCAACGATCCACTCACGCGGCCCGGGACGGGTACCGTGCAGTGCAACGGGCAACAACCCAACCCCTGCATCTACACCCCCGGTGGGGGGCCTGCCGCGATCTACAATCCGCAGAGTGGCCAGGCGGTGGGGCCAGACGGCGTCGAATACTCCGTCGAGAACTCGATGAACCTAGGAGACGACGGATGGAAGGGGATGCTGGCACCGTTCCGCTGAGCACGGACGAGGACCAGCAGACCACAGATACCTCGGCGAAGGACGCTGAAGGCGCGGTGACGGACACCGAGGCGGACGCTCCGCAGGAGGCGGCCGCTTCGGCGGAAGGAATCACCGGACCGGCACCGTCGCGTCTCGGTCGTCGCCAGCAGGTGGGTATCTGTGCGCTGTTGCTGCTGCTGGCTGCCGGACTGGTGGCCGCCGGCCTGGTTGGTCTGCGGGACCACGCGGCAAGCCAGGCGCTGGCGCGGGACAACGCCGAAGCGATCGCCGCGGCCAAGGAGTGCGTCTTGGCCACTCAGGCGCCGGACGGGCGTGATATCGCGTTGGCGCAGCAGAAGATCCTGAACTGCACGGCCGGCGAGTTCCGCACCCAGGTGGCCCTGTATGCCGAGATGTTCGTCCACGCCTATCAGGCGGCGAAGGTCCAGGTCGAGCTCACCGAGATGGGCGCCGCGGTGGAGCGCAACAATCCCGACGGCTCCGTCGACATCCTGGTGGCCTTCCGGGTCAGGATCGACAACATCGAGACGCAGGGCAAAGAGGTGGGATACCGGCTGCGTGCCCAGATGGTGCGCGAAGACGGTCAGTACCGAATCGCCAAGCTCGACCAGGTGGCCCGGTGACCGATCCCGTGGCCATGGTGCCGCACCGCGAACCGGCCCGTTGGCGTAGCCGCGCGACGGCGCTGGCGATCGACCTGCTGCCCGGGGCGGTGGTGGTGGCCAGCATGGGCATGCTTGCCCTGTCCTTGCCGGGCGACAGCGTGTGGCGCTGGGCCGCCACAGCTGTTGCCGCGTTGGCGTTCCTGGCCACCGCGGTGAACCGGATTCTGCTGCCCGCAATCACCGGTTGGAGCCTGGGCCGTGCGCTCACCGGGATCGAGGTGGCGCGCGTGGCCACCGATGCCGCCGTGGAGTCGGGGCCCGGTGTGGGACCCAGACGCCTGCTGGTTCGGGAAGCGGCGCATCTACTCGACACGATCCCGGTTCCGCTCGGCTGGCTGTGGCCGCTGCGGGACAAGCGCGGACGTACCTTCGCCGACATGGTGGCGCGTACCCAGGTGCGCCCGGCGACGCGGGAGCGGCCCGCCGACATCAGGCGGTGGACCATGGCCGTCTTCATCGGATCGGCGGCCCTGTCTCTACTCGGTGCTGCCGGTGCCTACGGGTTGGTCTACCAGCGCGACCACCACACCGATCAGGCACGATCGCAGATCAACCGCCAAGGCCCGAAGATCGTGGCCGACATGCTGTCCTACGACCCGGAGACATTGGAGGACGATTTCGACCGCGCGCAGTCGTTGGTCACCGACAAATATCGTGAGCAGCTGCTGCCGCAGCAGGACGCGATCCGCAATTCCAAACCGGTACCCAACTTCTACCGGGTGACCGATGCCGCGGTGCTCGATGCCGCGCCGCACCGGGCCACGATGCTGCTGTTCCTGCAGGGCCAACGGGGCGCAGCCGGCGATGAGCGGCTGATCAGTGCCACCGTTCGGGTGGCCTTCGCCCAGCAGTCGGGAACGTGGCGTGTCGACGATCTGACCGTCGTCAGTAAGCCGCTGCCCGCCGAGGGGGACAGATGAGTCCGCGCCGCCGCGTGCGCCCGCAGGATCAGCCGCTCTACGTCGAGCGTGCGGTGCCGCGCCGTCGGCGGTTGCCGATGGTGATCGTCGGTTCGCTGGTGGCGGCCGCCGCGGCGATCGCCATCTGTGCGGTGACCCTGGTGACCCATGAGCAGCACCGTCGTGCGGCCTTGCGCGACGTCGAGGCGCTGGCGGCCGTGGAGTCGTTCATGGCGATGTACACCTCGCCGGATCCGTTCCACGCCAATGACTATCTGGCCCATGTGTTGGACAATGCCACCGGGGATTTCGCCGAGCAGTATCAGGAGAAGGCCAATCAGATCCTGATCGCCGTGGCCCGCAGTGAGCCGACCACCGGAACGGTGACCGCGGCGGGTGTCGAACGCTGGAACGACGAGGGCAGCGTCACCATGCTGGTGGCCGTGGAGAACAGCGGCAAGTCGCCGGACGGCAAGCACGATGTCCG
>NZ_JRMK01000147.1:0-8396 GCF_000972925.1 Mycobacterium sp. UM_Kg1
GTTGACGTCTTCGATCGACTGGCCGTCGTCACCCTGGAAAGTGATGGTGAAGTCCACGTAGGACACCGGTTCGGCGAAGTCGTGTCGGGTGAAGACCGGCACGATCGGGGTCTGGTGCACGTATTTGAAGTGGGCGAAGTCCACCCCGTTCTCCAGAACGTACTGCGGGTGCAACTCCAGTTGCGGCCGGAACAGTCGCTGCTGCGGGTAGTAGTCGGCGGGCGTGCGATCGTCGAAGCTGGCGAATACGTCCGGCGCGTCGAAGTAGGGCTCACGGCCCTGCGCGTCGTTCCAGATGTAGACCGACTCGTTGCGTTCGACGACCGGGTAGGTGGTGATGCGCCGGCCCCGGTTGGGCTTGTCCTGGTAGGGAATACAGACGTTGCGACCCTGGGAGTTCCACTGCCAACCGTGGAACGGACACTGCAGTACCTCGCCGCAGACTTTGCCGCCGTATCCCAGATGGGCGCCCAGGTGCTCGCAGTAGGCGTTCATCACGGTGAGCCGGCCCGACTCGGCCCGCCAGGCCACCATCTCCCGGCCGAAGTACTTCATGGTGTGAACATCGCCGACGCCGATCTCGTCAGACCAGGCGACTTGGAACCAGCCTGTCGGGTTCATCGACAACGGCGGCTTGGCCATGTCAACGTGTCCTCTCTGTGGTCTGGACCGGGCCGATTTGTCGCAGCATAGTGCGCCCCTCCAAAGAATCATAGTGGGCACTATGGAAATCTTGTTAGGATTCCGGGGATGGCTCAATCGGAGGCGCGGCGCAGCAACAGGCGGGGGCTCGCGACCCGCGAGGCGATGCTGGACGCCGCGGTGCGCTCCCTGGCCACCGGTGATCCCGGCGCGGTGTCGGCCAGCCGGATCGCCAGGGAGTGCGGCGCCACGTGGGGGGCCGTGCAGTACCAGTTCGGTGACGTCGACGGCTTCTGGGCAGCGGTCCTGCACCGCACCGCCGAGCGGCGCGACGCGGCCATCTCGGCCTTCGGAACCCTGAATTCGGGTGCGCCACTGCGGGATCGGGTTGCGGCGATCATCGATACCCTTTATGAAGGGCTGGCCTCGCCGGACTCCCGGGCGATCGAGAATCTGCGGGCAGCCCTGCCCCGCGACCACCGCGAACTGGAGCGGCTGTACCCGCGCACCGCCGCAGAGTTGTTCTCCTGGGGCAAGAGCTGGCTGACGACTTGCCATGCCGCCTTCGCCGATCTGGGCGTCGACCCGCAACGCGTGCGCGAAGTGGCCGCCCTCATCCCGGGCGCGATGCGCGGCCTGGTCTCCGAACGCCAGCTGGGCTCCTACGCCGACCTCGACGAGGCCCGCCGCGGGCTGACCAATGCCCTGGCGGCCTATCTGGAGGCCTCGCGGAACGGCTGAGCCGCTGCGGATGACGGGCATCCAGGCGAGGATGTGAAGGTGTTTGGCCTCGTCGTCGTCGTCACCCTCGTCGCCACCGTGGTCCTGGGCACAGTCCTGGGCAAACGGTATCGGGTCGGTCCCCCGGTCTTGCTGATCCTGCTGGGCGGCGCGCTGGGTCTCATCCCCCGGTTCGGCGACGCGCAGCTCGACGGGGAGATCGTGTTGCTGCTGTTCCTGCCGGCAATCCTGTACTGGGAGAGCATGAACACCAGCTTTCGGGAGATCCGCGCGAACCTGCGCATGATCGTGCTGGTCAGCGTGGGCCTGGTGATTGCCACCGCGGTGGCGGTGTCGTGGACCGCCCGCGCGCTGGGGATGGAGCCGCATGCGGCCTCGGTCCTGGGCGCGGTGCTCTCGCCCACCGACGCCGCCGCGGTGGCCGGACTGGCCAAGAAGCTGCCGCGCCGCCCCCTGACCGTGCTGCGCGCCGAGAGCATCATCAACGACGGGACGGCCCTGGTGCTGTTCGCCGTGACCGTCGCCGTCGCCACCGGCAGCCCCGCCATCGGGCCGGTCCATCTCGTGGAACGTTTCGTGGGCTCCTACCTCGGCGGTATTGCGGCCGGGCTGCTGGTGGGCGGCGCAGTGACACTGCTGCGTCGCCGAATCGACGCGCCCCTGGAGGAAGGCGCCTTGAGCGTGCTGACCCCGTTCGCGGCGTTCCTGCTGGCCCAAACCTTTGATTGCAGCGGCGTAGTGGCGGTGCTGGTCTCAGCACTGGTACTCACCTATGTGGGGCCCCGGGTGATCGGGGCGCGTTCGCGACTGCAGGCCTTTGCGTTTTGGGACATGGCGACGTTTTTGATCAACGGCTCGCTGTGGGTGTTCGTGGGGGTGCAGATTCCGGGTGCGGTCCACGGAATTCAGCATGTCGGTGCCGGCCTTCGGCACGCCACCATCCTGGGCCTGGCCGTCACCGCTGTCGTCATCGTCACCCGGATCGCGTGGACGGAGATCACCACCATGCTCATCCGCATGGTGGACCGGCGCCCCGTACAGCGCGCCCGTCGCGTCAATTGGCGTCAGCGCATGGTGTCGAGCTGGGCCGGGTTCCGCGGTGCGGTCTCGCTGGCCGCGGCGCTGGCCGTCCCGATGACCACCCATGCCGGCACACCGTTCCCCGATCGCCACCTGATCATCTATGTGGTGTCGTTTGTGATCCTGGCGACGGTGCTGCTGCAGGGCAGTACGTTGCCCGCCGTCGTGCGCTGGGCCCGCATGCCCGCCGACACCGCGCATGCCGAGGAATTGCGGCTGGCCCGCACCCGCGCCGCCGAGGCGGCGTTGGATGCGTTGCCGCGGGTGGCCGAAGACCTTCAGGCCGGCGCGGACCTGGTGAGTGGACTGCGCCAGGAGTACCGGGATCGGGCTGCGCTGGCGACGGCGTCCGAGCAGGCGAACGCCGTCGCCGAGCGTGACGACGTCATGCGGCAACTCCAGTTGGGCGTCCTCGAACATCAGCGCCGCGTTGTCACCGAGCTACGCGACCGAAATCAGATCGACGACATCGTCTTACGCGAGGTGCAGGCGGAGATGGACTTGGAGGAGGTGCGCCTGCTGGGACCCGCCGATGCCGAATAGCGGCTGGATCTCATCGATGACGGCCGACGGCATCGCGACCGACCGGCCTCTGCTGCGCTGGCGACGAGGCGTTGCAACGCACTACTATCCATTTCGTGAGCGAAACCTCGGCCCGCCGATTGCGACTCGCCGGCTCCGGCACCGTGCTGGCGGCTGCCCTGCTGACCGCACCTGTGGTTATTCCGGCCGGGACGCCCGGGGCGGTTGCCCCGGCCGCCGCGGCCTGCCCCGATGTCGAGGTGGTGTTCGCCCGCGGGCGCCTGGAGCCCCCCGGGGCCGGTGCAGTGGGCAACGCCTTCGTCAGCGCCCTGCGCGCCAAGACGTCTAAGAACGTCAGCCTGTACGCGGTGAAATACCCCGCCGACAATCAGATCGACGTGGGCGCCAATGACATGAGCGCCCACATTCAGAACACGATCAACGGCTGCCCCAACACCCGCATCGTGCCGGGCGGATACTCGCTGGGCGCCGCCGTCACCGACGTGGTGCTCGCGGTGCCCTTCTCCGCGTTCGGGTTCAACAATCCGCTGCCCCCGGGCGCCGACGAGCACATCGCCGCGGTAGCGCTCTTCGGCAACGGCAGCCAATGGGTCGGCCCCATCACGAACTTCAACCCGATCTACAACGACCGGACCATCGAGCAGTGCCACGGCGCCGACCCGGTCTGCAACCCCGCCGACCCCAACACCTGGCAGGAGAACTGGCCGCAGCACCTGGCCAGCGCCTACATCTCGTCGGGCATGGTCAACCAGGCTGCTGACTTCGTCGCCGGAAAGCTTTAGCCCGGTATCTGTTGCGTCGCGGCCCACACCGCGGCGTCCCGGCGCCGCTCGCTCGGATAATCGAGGCCGGCTTCTCTCACCCTGGCATGCCCGCGCTACCGCCGGCGCGGGCGCAGGACTTTTCGTCACGCACAGCCGGAAGCGCACCCGGATAAATCTCAACTGAAACCAATGGGGCTTTCATGTTGCGATAAGTAATAGCTAACGCTACGTTCGTGAAAGCGGGCAGGTTGTCCATTAACTTAGCCAGGAGGCCACCTCATGGAGCACGCCCCTCGTACACATGCCGCAGTAGCCGTTATCCTGGCCGGCGCCGGCCTGCTCGCCGCCGGTCCCCCATCCACCCAGGTGGGCCAAACCGCCGCGGTCCAGCTGACCGCCGGCGCAGCCGATTTCACCATCCTCCCCTATCCCAGGGGGACTGCCGCAGATCTGTTGCCGGCGCTGGGGGGCAACCTGGCCCTGGCGGGAAGCCAAGTCCAAGAGGGCCTGTCGGACCTTTTCGAACTCGACTTTCTGGGAGCCGCGGGAAACTTCGCGTCAGCCGGCGCCAATCTGTTTCCCGCTATCCCGGAGAACATCCTGCTGGCTGCGGTGGGCGGTGTGTTGGGCCAGAATTTCAGCAGTTACCTGACCTTCGCCGGCGACTTCGCCGTCAACCCGCCACTCACGGACTGGTCGACGCTGGTTCCCAGCCTGGCGGAGTTGCTCCAAGCCGGCGCCTACCAGCTCAGTGCCGCCGTGCAGAGTTTCTTCGCAGGCGACATCGCCGACAGCCTGTATCACACGTTGGCGGGCATCGACGACCTGTTTGTCATGCTGCCGGCGATGGTGTTCCTGGGAGTCCCTGCCCTGCTGGGCGACAGCCTGCTCGACCTCGTCGGGCTGTGAGAGCCGGGCCGGGCAAGCCCCGCCCCGGCAGTACTCACGACACCCGCCCCGTCAGCGGCGCACCGGGCTGGTTCATCAGCACCGGCGGCAGACCCGGCGGTACCGGGTTCGTCGGCACCAGCGGGACCGTCGGCGTCAGCGGCGACGCCGGCGACATCGGGGTCAGCGGTTCCGTCGGGGTCATCGGGGTCAGCGGCAAAGTCGGGGTCAGCGGCGATGTCGGCGCCGGCGTGGACGCCGGTGCGGCCGGGGTGGCCGTGCCCGTGTTCCAGTTGCCGTCGTTGCCGGCGGTGTAGGCCAGCCAGACCCGCTCGACACCGGCCTGGGCCTTGGCGGCCTTGAGCTGTTCGTTCTGATAGCCGTTGCGCGGCACCGCGAATGAGCCGTGACCGATACACCCAACGGTGCCGCCACCGAACTGGCCGGATCCGGAGCTGACATGCCAGCCGTCGGGACCCTGGCAGGCGTACGGCATGTTCTGGCCGCAGGACTCGGCCTGGAAGCGGCCGGAACCGTTGTGCACCGCGCATTGCTGGGTGGGGCTGGACAGCGGTTGCCCGTAAGACCAGCTCCAAACGAACCCACCCAACTGATCGCTCTGCGGGTCCACGAAGTTCAGGCCGGGTGCATTGGTGCCGCAGCGCATCATCTCGTTAATGGCCTCGCCCGACATCGGCTGGAAGGCCCCACCGCCGGCGAGCACGTCGACCAGGGTGTTGGAGTCGAAGAACCGCGTCCAGTTGTTGTCGAACTGCGCCCGGGAGAAGTAACAGTCCGGGTACTGCACGGTGACCGGCTGGCCCTTTTCCACAACGTTGCTGTCGTTGAAGCCCAGCGCATCCCAGCCCGGGTCGCGGCCGCATCCGCTGGTGTAGAGCAGGATCTGCTTTCCAGAGGCCTTGATATCGGCCAGGCTCACGTCCAGCGGCACCCCGCTGGTGGCGCAGGTGGCGCCGGGCTGCACCTGAGCGGGCCGGAACAGCAGGTCGCGTGCCGAGGTGTTACCCAGTGTGCTCTCGATGACTGCGGCACCGGCGGGCAGCGACTTGGTGACGTCGTCGACCGGGTCGTCGAGGCGGTTCTCGATGTAGAGGACGATCACCTGGTCGGGATGAGCGTCCAGCCAGCGGCGGATCTCCTGGAAACCCGACGCCGCGGTGCGTTCGAACGTGCAGCCCAGGTGATTGTCGAAGCCGTGACACAAGATGGGTGCGTACCCGCCGGGCGCGCCGAGGCTGGTGAACCAGTGCACGTCGAGCTCCAGCGCCCGGATGTCCATGTCGAGCTGGTTGACCACCGAGTACAGCTGGTCGGGATCCATGCCCGAAAGCGTCGGCGGGATGTTGGCGTTGGTGTAGTTGTACGAGTTGTGGGTGGACGGCAGCTGGGCCTCCCGCAGCGGCAGGTCCAGCGTCAGCCGGTACTGCTGAACCAGCGCCCGGTGCACCGGCCCGGCAAGGTACTTCTGCACGCTGGCGTCGCCGATGGGGCTGCCGCCGCGCAGGGCGCAGTAGTTGATCGGGCCGTTGATCACCCGGCATTGGCTGGCCACCAGTTGCGCCGCGCTGTCCAGGACCTTGCACGTCGTGGCGAGCTGTCCGGTGGCGACGTCGAAGCAGGCGCTGATCAGCCCGTGCTTGTTGCCGCCGAACCAGCTGCAGGCCGCAACCGAACCGACTGTGCTGCAAGCCTGTACCAGCGGATCGGTGACATCGCCGATCGCCGTACACACCGGATTGAACGCCGGGCCCAGGTCGGTGCAGGCGGTGGCCAGCGACGGCGGCGCCGACGACTCGGACACCACCTGGATGCCCACGGTCGCCGGGTTCGAGAACGAGGCGTCATCGGCTGTGGTGTAGCTGAAGGCGTCTGTGCCGACATAGCCGGTGGCCGGGGTGTAGGTGAAGGTGGCGTCGCTGACGGTCACGGTCCCGTGCGCGGGCGGGGTGACGATCGTGAACTGGGCGGCGGGGTTGGGCGGGGTCGCCACCAGTCCGGCCGTCACGGGGGTGGAGGTGGTGGTCACGGCCATCACGTTCTGCACCTGGGCGCTCGACGCGAACGGCGCCGCCGGCACCCCTGAGGCGATCCCGGCTCCACCGGAAAGCACTGCGAGAACGGCGATCACGACCGTCTGGCGCAGTCGGCGTTTGATGGTCCTCGCCGGGGTGGCCCACCCCAGGTGGCGCCGAGATCGCTCAACTGCCCCTTGACCCACGAACCAAAGCTCCTTATTCGGTTACGACACCGACTCGCTCTCAGAACACTCATGCAACGCCCGTAACAATGGGCAACAAAAATCACACCCGTAATACGACACGATCACAGAACAAGCGCAATACGTTCTTCGGGTTAACTTGGCTCCGATTTAGCCGAGCAGAGGCCCGCCGGGCGTCCTCGCGGAGGATTCAGAACTCGGGCAGCAGGTCGCCCGGATCGACGAGCGCCATGTCTGCGACGTCCGGCAGCAGCGGATCGGCGAGCGCGACGTCTGCGACGTCCGGAATGAGCGGTTCAGCCAGCGGCGAGTAGGGGGCGCCGATCGACTCGGCGATGGCACGTGGCAGATAGTTCACCAGTGCGTCGACGAACCCCGATTGGTTCACATCTTCAAACGGGGCGAGAAGTCCTGCCAGGCCGGGGCTTTCACTGTTGAGGAACGCGTCGAGAAGTTGGGCCGGCGCACCGATCAACCCGACCAGCGCACCGGCGATATCCCCGGAGAACAGATCGTCGATGAAGTCGCGGGCAAGCGTTCCCGCCTCGGCCAGCGCGGCCTGCACAGAACTCAGCGCCGCCAATCCGACCGGCACCTGCACCGCATGCAGCGTGGCCGTGGCTGCGCTGACGACGTTGCCCACGATCTCGAAGGGAATCGCCATCAGGCGGTCCACCAACCCGAGGACCGGAAAGGCGCTCAGCACGACGATGATGCCCTGCCCGAGCGCTTCCACGATGTTCCCGGCCTCGATGGCACCGAACAGGACTTCCAACTGCCCGGGCAGGTTGATCAGGCCGTCGACGAACGACCGCGCCGTGGCGCCCAACGAGTCGAACGTGGTCTCCACGTAGCCGAACCAGTTCGTGACGAGCTGCACGACCGTGGGAAGCGGGTCCTCAAGCCAATGCCCGCCGATGGTGACCAGATTGTTGAACGTGTTGGTGACCAGGTCTACGTACGGGTCCAGCGGATTGGCCACCAAGTCCACTGCGCGCACGACGGCCGCCGGGGGCGGTGCCACCGACGGCGGCATGACGAGGGCACCGGCGGCCAGGGCTGCGATGCCGACGGTGATACGGGGGTGGCGGCTGACTGATCCCACAACACTCATTTCATGACTGGAGTCACTACGGTAACTCTAGGAACGCAGGTCAGCGGGGAGAAACACGCGGGTTGTTGTGCGGGGGGGCTGGGGCGGAGGTCGTCTGCCGCCCCCACACGGACTGCGGAGCGCACCGAAACCCGCCGTTCTCCTGCCGACCAGGCCGGCGCCGAAATATGATCTGCCCGGAAAGCGGTACATCACACTTTGGGGGAGGTTGGCATCATGCGCGCACTCTTACTGGCCCTCGCTGCTGGGGCGGGCATCGTCTCCATGCCCGTGACTCCCGTGGCCACCGCGGAGGTTGTCCCCTACCGCAATTGCACCGAAGCACGGCAGAACGGCGACTGCGATATTCCGGCCACGTCGGACAAATACCAGTCGAAGCTGGACC
>NZ_JRMK01000148.1:0-8356 GCF_000972925.1 Mycobacterium sp. UM_Kg1
AGATGTGTATAAGAGACAGGTCTCCAGCAGGTCGTGCACCGCCTTGGCGTGCACCCGGAAAGACCGTCCCACCCGTACCGCGGGCAGCTCGCCGTTGTGCACCAGGCGGTACACCGTCATCTTGCTGACCCGCATCAACGCGGCCACCTCGGCCACGGTGAGGAACTGTGTTCGACCCGACTCCGCAGAGCCGGCATCGCGTGCCGCCCTGCCAGCCGAGTCACGTGCCGAAGGCCCGTTCGCAGACGTCATCGTTACCCATTTCAATCAGGCACGTGCAGTCCCAGCGGCTTCCCCTCCGCTGCACCCACACGCACAGACAAGAGGAGAATAGCGGGACAGATGGGGTTCCTGCGACTAGTGAGAGCCAATATGTGAAAAATAAGTGAATTACTCTGATGTAATTCTTAGCTGCTCAGAGCGTGTTTTTGCGGCCTGAACCGCCCGATCCACCGAGGTCCGCAGGCCACCGGCCTCGAGCTCCCGCAACGCCGCCGCCGTGGTCCCCCCAGGCGAAGTCACCATCGCTCTCAGGTGCGCCGGGGTGGTGTCCAGACCCCCACCCGACTGCCCGTCGTCGGCGCCGCGCTCCTCCAGCAGCATCTGCGCGCTTCCCGCCATCGTCTGCACGGCCAGATCGGTGGCCACCTGCCGGCTCAGCCCGGCTGCGACTCCGGCGTCGACCAGCGCCTCGACCATCAAGAAGAAGTAGGCCGGCCCCGAACCCGACACCGCGGTCACCGCATCCATCTGATCTTCCGGAACGATCGCCACCGTCCCCACGCACTCGAACAGGGCGGCTACCTCTTTGACCTGTTCGTTGGTGGGGAAGCGTCCCCGGGCCAGCGCACTGGCCCCGACACCGACCTTCACCGGAGTGTTGGGCATCACCCGCACCACCGCGGCGCCCGCAGGCAGCTTGGATTCCACGTATTCCGTGGTGAGACCGGCCACAAGCGTGACCAGCACCTGCTCGGCGCTGTCCCCGGACGCGGCGGTGACGTTCTTGGCGTACTCCTCGACCACCGAGTCGACGTCCTGCGGCTTCACCGCGACGATCACGATGGCGGCGTTCTCCACCGCGTCGGCGACCGAGGTCACCAACACCGAGTACTTCTCCGCCAGCTGCCGGGCCCGGTCGCCGTACCGTTCGGCGACCACCAGGTCCTTGACCGGGCGTCCGGCGGCCAGCAGCCCCGCCAGCATTGCCTCGCCCATGTTGCCGCCACCGATGATCGCGATTCTGGCCATGGCGACAGCATGTCAGACCGGGCGATCGCAAGCGCGGCGGAGCCGAGCGCGGCGGGTCGCCCGCAAGAGTTACCGCGCGGGCACCATCGCCAGCTGACGCGACTGCACCACGATTCGGCCCTTGCAGTCGACGACGGTGTGGTCCTCGTCGAACCAGTCCTGACCGATCTGCACGCAGCTGCAGATCACCCGCAGCCACCCGTCGGCCGGGACGGCCCGCAGGTAGGCGGTGAGCTGCACGGTGGGCGCCCATCCGGTGCGATTGACGGCGTAGGTCACCGGCGCCGACACGTCCCCGCACAGCAGTGCGAACAGCACATCGGGCGCGGTGCCCTTGGGTCGCACCCACATCTCGATCACCGGCGGGCCGCCGTCGGAGCGTGGGCCGAGCGTGGTCAGCGCCGGGCGGATGTCGCAGCCGTGGGCCAGGTGCACGATGTGCTCCATCGGGTGTCCGGGACCGATCGGCTGCAGCCCGGGCGGCGGTTCCGGTGTCATCAGCGGCACCACCGGGTTGAACGACAGCAGCGGCGGCGCCTCGTGCTCGGGCTCGCTGAGTGTGATGACCGCGCGCACCGCGGTGCGCTCCCCCTGATTGAGTTCGACGTCGACGAGGCTGACGCGGCGGCCGCGCTTGCGGATCGTCGCCACCAACTGCATCGGACCGGGGTCGGGGGCCCACAGATAGCTGGCGGACACCGCAACGGGCTGTAGTCCCCCGCCGTGCGCGGTGCGGGCGGCCTTGGCGCACAACGCCAGCATCGCTCCGCCGTGAACCTTGGGGCCGATGGTCCAGTGTTCGTTGAGCGCACCGGCGAACACTGCGACATCGTCGCCGCGGTGATCGGCTATCGGCTCCAAGGCCATAGCGTCGGTGAACAGCGTGGACGAGGTCACGCGGGGCCTCCCTGGGTTCTCGGCGAACGTCTGGTGTTGCTCAGCGCAGCAGGTGCGTCCGGGCGAACTGCAGCGACTCGGTCAGCAGCGCCTCGCGCTCCTGCGGCGAGCGTGCCTGCGAGGTCGTCACCTCCAGCACCACGTGGCCGGTGAAGTCGCTGGCGGCCAACAGTTGGCACACTTCGGCGACCGGCTGGTCGCCGCGTCCGGGCACCAGATGCTCGTCGGCCGGCAGGCCGGTGCCGTCGCACAGGTGCAGATGCGTCAGCCCCGAACCCATCCGTTGGGCCATCTCCAGCCCGTCGGCTCCTGCGGTTGCGGTGTGGGAGAGGTCCAGGGTGAAGTGCGCGTGGTTTCCGTCGAGGGGGTCGTGGGACGGCGCGAATGCCGAGATACCCGCTCCGGGTCCGCCGCCACGGCGCCGCATCCGTTCGCGGGATTGGTCGGCGCCGAAGAACCGGTCCGCCCGGAAGGGGAACATGTTCTCCACCGCGATCGCCACGCCGCTGCCGGACTCCAATTCCGCAACCTGATCGCTGAAGCCCTCGGCGTAGCGCCGCTGCCAGCGAAACGGCGGATGCACCACGACCGTTTGGGCGTCGAGCTCTTCGGCTGCCCGGACGCTGCGTTCCAGCTTGGGTATCGGGTTGGAGCCCCAAACCCGTTGGGAGATCAACAGGCACGGCGCGTGCACCGACAGCACGGGCACCTGATACTTGCGGGACAGTCGCCGGACGGCTCCGATGTCCTGGCTGACCGACTCTCCCCACACCATCAGTTCGACGCCGTCGTAGCCGAGCCGGGCCGCGTATTCGAAGGCCGCCTCGGTCCGCAGGGGGTAGACCGATGCGGTGGACAATCCGACTTTGATGGCGGGGCGCACGACTTAATACTGAACGGCTAATTGGCGTGCAGTGCCAGCGGCCCCAATGTGACCAGCAACCCGACCGCGACGGCGATCAAGGTGCTGACGATGTCGGAGGTCTTGCGGACCACCTGCACCGCCGCCACCAGGCCCAGCGTGACCAGGACGGTGAGCACCAGGGCCACGATGCTGTTCCACTGCCATAGCTGGTCGAAAGCGATGAACAGGCCGCCCCCGAAGGCCACCGCCAGGATCGACTGCAGCACCACCAGCGCGGCGCCCACCAGGCCAGGCCGCCCTGCGTAGTCCTCGGCCGCCTCCTCGCCCGCGGCGGCCTGCGCTGCCACCGTGGCTTCGTCGGCGCCCTCGTCGGTTTCCCGGGCAGGTTGCACCGCGCGGCCGGCGGAGGCGCCCTTGCTCAAAAACGACCGGACGAATGCGGAGTCCCCGCTCGGCAGGTCCGCGTCGCGGACGTCGGCGTCCATCACGTCGACGGCGATGTCGGTGTAGGTGTCGACCGGGTCGGGCCGCATCCCCTCGGCGCCCGAGCCCGTCGGCCGAATCTCGGCCGGCGGACCGTCCGGTGTGGCTACGGGGTCCAGCCGGCGCAGTGGCCGGGGATACTCGCTCTGCTCGGGACGGCCGGACTCCCGCGGCAGCTGTGGCGGCGACTTGGGCCAGCGCGGCTCGGCCACGGGCCGCCGGGCGGGTTGTTCGACCCGCTGCGCCGGCCGCGGACCGGTCGGGGGTCGGTCGTCCTCGACGAAGCCGGGTGCCGGGCCGAGGGGCAGCGCACCGCTCGGCGCGCCGGCTTCGGTCTCGGGTGGGGCCGTGTCCCGGATGATCGGGATCTCGCCGGTCAGCTCCGCCACCGTGACGGCGTCGGCGTTGCCGCGCCTGCGGCGGCGCCGTCCGGACACCGGCGGCGAACCGATGGTGCCGTTCTTGGCGAGCAGTTCGGCAACCGAGATCGGCCGCGTCTCCACGTCGCGCGGGTCGGGCTTGGGTCCAGTCATCGGTCCCCTCCCTGGCGGGCCAGCCCCATCGAAGGGGATCCGAAGAGAGTGACGCCGTCGGCTTCACTGTCGAGTCGGCGCAGGATCAAGCCTTCCCGCAGCGCCCACGGGCAAATCTCCACAGTTTCGATCGACAGCGCTCGCATGCTCGCTTCCGCCACCAGCGCGCCCGCCACGATCTGTGGCGCCCGCTCGGCGCTCACCCCTTCCAATTCGGCCCGATCAGCCGTGGTCATCCTAGAGATGAATGATATGAGCTGCCTAAGGCCGGTGGCGGTCAATGTGCGCCGTACCCGCGGCCCGGCCGCCGAGGGAGCAGCGCCGGTGAGCCGGGCCAGCGAACGAAATGTCTTGGAGCTGGCTACCGCAAGATCGGGCGGACCGGCGTCCAGCACGGCCGCGGCCGCGGGCGCCAGCTCGGTGTCCAGCCAGTCGCGCAGCATCGCCACCCGGCGCCGGCCGGGGGGGTCCTCGGTCAGCCACTCCCGGGTGAGCCGTCCGGCGCCCAACGGCAGCGACAGCGCCACGTCCGGCTCCTCGTCGACACCGCTGGACATCTCCAGGGAACCGCCGCCGATGTCGAGGTTGTTGATCCGCCCGGCGCTCCAGCCGAACCAGCGCCGCACCGCCAGGAACGTCAGCCGGGACTCGTCCTCGCCGGCCAGCACCTGCAGTTCCACCCCCGCCTCAGCCCGTACCCGGGCCAGCACGTCCTCGGAGTTGGACGCGTCGCGCACCGCGGAGGTGGCGAACGCCACCAGCTCCGCACAACCCGAACTCGCTGCGATTGTGGCGAATTCACCGACCGTGGAGACCAGCTTGTCGGCACCGCGCCGGGTGATCTTGCCGGAGTTGTCCGTCGCCTCAGCCAGGCGCAACGTGGCCTTGGTGGAGCTCATGGGCGTCGGGTGGCCACCACGGTGGGCATCGACCACCAGCAGGTGGACGGTGTTGCTGCCGACGTCGAGCACCCCTAATCGCACCCAACCAACTTAGTGGTGCGAGGCCCAGACGATGTGAGGCAACGTGAATTTCTGGTCTAGCGTGGAGTTTCGTGACCCTCGAGCAGCCTCGCTCCCACCCCGGGGAGGTCGGTCTGGACTTCCCCCGCGAGTGGGTGGAGTTCTACGACCCCGACAACCCCGAGCACCTGATCGCCGCCGACCTGACCTGGCTGCTGTCCCGCTGGACCTGCGTCTTCGGGACCCCCGCCTGCCGGGGCATCCTGGCCGGCCGCCCCGACGACGGGTGCTGCTCGCACGGCGCGTTCCTGTGCGACGACGACGACCGGGCCAACCTCGATGACGCCGTGGCCAAGCTCACTGATGCCGACTGGCAGCTGCGCGACAAGGGCCTGGGCCGCAAGGGCTATCTGGAATACGACGAGAACGACGGCGAGGAGCAGCTGCGCACCCGAACCGTCAAGGGTGCCTGCATCTTCCTGAACCGGCCCGGCTTCGCCGGCGGAGCGGGCTGTGCCCTGCACATCAAGGCCGTCCGGTTGGGCGTGGAGCCCCTGACGATGAAGCCCGAGGTCTGCTGGCAGCTGCCGATCCGCCGCAGCCAGGAATGGGTGACCCGCCCCGACGACACCGAGATCCTCAAGACCACGATCACCGAGTTCGACCGGCGCGGGTGGGGTCCTGGCGGCGAGGACCTGAACTGGTACTGCACCGGCGACCCGGCGACCCACATCGGCACCCGGCAGGTCTGGCAGAGCCTGGCGCCCGAGCTGACCGAGCTGCTGGGCGCCAAGGCCTACGCCGAATTGGCGGCGATCTGCCAGCGGCGCAACGAACTGGGCCTGGTGGCCGTGCACCCCGCCACCCGGGCCGCGCCGCCCAGCTGAGCGCGACGGGCAGCGGGTTCCCGCTCAGCCGCGGGTGGGCACCGCGGTCGCGCGCCGAACGATTTTCGGCAGCGACCCGCGTCGCCTATGATCAGCCGCAACGCCGCGTAGCGCACCAACTTCGCGGAGTGCGTAACGAATTGAGAAAACGCGCCCAACGCGGGCATCATCGTGGTATTACGAGCCCGCCGGAGATTCATGATCAGGACCGAGATGCACACCATGGATATGGAGCTCGCCCGGAACGGACACACGCCGTCGGCCGTTCTTAGGCCTCCCGTGGTCCTCGAAGCGCGAAAACTCAACAAGCAGTTCGGTCAGGGCGATACCGCGACACCGATTTTGCGCAACATCGATATCCAGATAACGCGCGGAGAATTCGTCGCCATGGTCGGGCCGTCCGGCTCGGGCAAGTCCACCTTGTTGAGCATTCTGGGGCTGCTGGACACGCCCACCAGCGGTGATGTCCTGATCAACGGCCAGTGCGTCTCACAGCTCTCGCGCCGGCAATTGGCCGCCGTGCGATGCCAGACGCTCGGTTACGTCTTCCAGGCCTTCAATCTTCTGGCGGGACTGTCGGTGGTCGAGAACGTGATGCTCCCGGGCCTGTTGGCGGGCAAATCGGGCCGTTCGCAGCACGCCCATGCGATGAGCCTGCTCGAGCAGGTCGGCCTGGCGGCCAAGTCCAAGCGCGTCCCGTCGGAATTGTCCGGCGGGGAGCAACAGCGGGTCGCGGTCGCGCGGGCACTTTTCATGAAACCCGACGTGATTCTCGCCGATGAGCCGACCGGCAACCTGGACACCGTAAATGGGCAACGCGTCATCGACGCCTTGTACAACCTGAATGCAGCCGGCCAGACAATTGTTCTGGTGACTCACGATCGAAAAATAGCTGACGACGCTCCGCGTCTCGTATCCCTACTCGACGGTGAAATCGAGACCGACAGCGGAATGGCTCACGCGGCAAATAATGTGACATGGCTCGCGGAACATTAGCCGCGACATTCGGACTGCTCCGGATAATCAACTTCCGCGCTGTTCGTAAACACGCGTTCCGGGCGGCGCTGGCCGCATTCTCGCTCGGCGGCGGCGTCGCCGTCGTGGTGGCCGTCATGATCGAGGTCACCAGCGTCTCCAAGGCCGTCGAGGACGTCGGCTATCAGATCGCCGGGCCCGCACCCCTGCGGGTGATCGGCGCGGCCACCCGCGGCGGCATCAGTCCCGCCGTCGTCGAAGACTCCCGGGCCGTGCCCGGGGTAACGGCCGTGGTGCCCGTCATCCGCGGCGTGACGATGATCCGCAACGACGGCAAGGACAGTTTCGGCCTGGGTCTGGGCGTGGACTGCTCGGCGCAGTGGATCGTCGACCCCAAGGTCTGCCAGGCCGGACAGCAGGAGCCGCCGCCGGCGATCTCGAAGTCGTTGGGGGACACCCTGGACGACTCCGCAGCCCTGGTCACCGACGTCGGACAGTTGTCGCTGGAGAAGTTCCAGCGGGTGTCCGACCTCGACGAGGTCAACAACGGCCTGGTCGCGGTGCTGCCGCTGAGCATGGCGAAGGTGCAGTTCGCCCGCGGCGACCGGGTGGACATGCTGTACGTGACCCTGGACAAAGACGCCGATGCCGGCGAGGTCCAGCAGCGGTTGAAGACCACCCTCGGTCCCACCTACAGCGTGCAGCCCCGCAGCGAGCCCGCGCGGGGTTACAACGTCAACGACGTTCTGCTGCCGCTGCTGGGTATCTTCGCCCTGATCTCGATCGGCGTCGGAGTCATCCTGATCACCCAGATCACCCGGCTCTCGGTCGAGGAGCGGCGCCGCGAGATCGCGATCGCCTCCGCGCTGGGCGCCTCACCGGCGTCGATCATGACCGGCTTCCTCAGTGAGGCCGCCCTGTTGGGAGCCGTGGGCTCGGCGATGGGTGTGCTGACCGGGATCGTGATCTCCGAACCCATCGTGGCCAGCGCCAGTGAACTGACCGAACGTTTCGTCGGCGTCACCGTCCCGGTGATCCTCAAGCCGGCCATCCTGATCGTCGGCGTGCTGGCCGGCGTCTTCCTGGCGGTCGGGGCCGCGATCGGCCCCGCGGTCTCGGCGTCCAACACGCCCATCGCGGCCGAGTTGTCCGGACGGGCGGCGCAGGAACAGACCACTCAGCGCAAGATCTGGTTCAAGGCGCTGCTGCTGCTGGCGATCGGCCTCACCGGGGTGATCGCGGCGCGGCTGGCGACGCTGTCCGGCGCGCTGATGGCCTGGCAGGCCGTCATCGCCGACGCCGGCGCGGTCGTCGCGCTCATCGGCCTGCTGCTGGCCACCGCATACCTGAGCGCGCAGGCGATCACCAGCCTGCGGCCGAAACCGGACCGGTCGCACGGAGCGACGTTGACCATCGCGCTCAATGCCCTGCGCTCGGACCGGTCCCGCACCGCGGCCATCTCCGGAGCCATCGCAGTGCCCGTGGTCTGTCTCTTATACACAT